>JANYCB010000010.1 GCA_025360485.1 Methylotenera sp.
CTAACTGACAAAGTTGCTGCAAAAACACCTGCTAATAATGCTGATAATAATTTGTTCATGTTAAATTCCTATTCAATATAAAATTGCGTTTATGATTAAGTTTGATACTTTAGTTCACATCAGAGACAGCCTCGTAAAAACCGCCTGTGAAATGAACTATACTCAACCAAACTTACTGCAAACTTACAAGATTTAATATTCTCAATATGCGAATTTTTATAGTAGAAGATGATTTAGTTTTAGCTGACGGCTTAAAAAACTCGCTAATACAATCTGGCTATGCCGTTGATTTAGCCATTAATGGCGCGGATGCGGACGGTATATTGGCGTATCAAACGTTTGATTTGGTGGTACTGGATTTAGGGTTGCCTAGATTAAGCGGCTTTGAGGTTTTAAAACGCTTACGTTCACGTAGCAGCAAAACACCAGTGTTGATTCTTACGGCTAACGATGATGTGGACGATCGTGTAAAAGGTCTGGATTTAGGTGCAGACGATTATTTGAGTAAGCCTTTTATTTTGGCGGAGCTTGAAGCGCGCGTTCGAGCGCTAATAAGACGAGGCCAAGCAGGGGGCAGCGCAATTCTTACTGTTGGTAAACTGCAGCTAGATACGACTAATCATGCAGCTACTTATAATAGTGCAAGTTTAAATTTATCTGCTCGAGAGCTGGCTGTGCTAGAAATTTTAATGCTTAAAGCAGGAAAAGTCGTGAATAAAGAACAGATGTTAGAAAAACTGTGCAATTTTGACGAGGACATCAGCGATAACGCGCTAGAAGTCTATTTACATCGTCTGCGCAAAAAGTTAGATCATTCTGACATCAATATTCGTACCATACGCGGATTAGGTTATATGTTAGAAAGTAATGCTTAAACACATCCAATTTTTGCCGCAAACTTCATTACGAAACCAACTTTTCAGTTGGTTATTAGTCTTGCTATTACCGCTGATTTTTATTTCTGCCATCGTTGGTTACTATTTAGCAAATCAATATGCTAATCTAGCCTACGATAAATCTTTATACCGTACCGCATTGGCCTTAGCTGACCAAGTTAGCCTTGAAGCCATTGGCGTTCAAGTCAACTTACCGCAAGTTGCCAAAGATTTGTTAGAATTTGACGAAGATGATGATGTCTTTTTTCGGATTCAAGGCCCAACAGGAGACTTGGTTGCCTCGCATACCGATTTACCACTTCCTAAAATTTACCCCACCGCGGACAAATCCCTGTATTACAACACTGCTCTAAATGGCGAGAATTTAAGAGTGGTTGTATATGCACTGCCCATTTCAACCGATTATGCACCTAGCAATGCGAACAGTAATGTCTATGTAATGGTAGGCGAAACGCTAAAAAAGCGTGCGCAAATGGCTAATGAAATTATTTTTAGCATGCTATTGCCACAGCTAATCATTGTATTGTTAGTGAGCGCCTTATTGTTCTTTGGCATTCGGCGTGGCTTACAACCTTTAGACAAACTAAAAAATGACTTGCGAGCGCGTAATGTCAATGACTTAAGCCCTGTGGATAATACTAAAGCACCGACAGAACTGCAGCCTTTATTAAACGCTTTTAATGATTTATTAGCACGCGTGGCTGGCACTATGGCCAAACAGCAGCGCTTTATTGCAGATGCAGCACATCAGCTAAAAACGCCACTGGCTGGCCTTAAAACCCAAGCAGAGCTTGCCCTACGTGAGAAAGAGCCTAGCAAAACCGCGCATGCACTGAATCAAATCAATCAAGCCAGCGGCAATTTATCGCACGTCGTTAATCAATTATTAAGCCTAACCAAGGCAGGACCTGATGGTGCAGCTTTTTTAGAGCTTAAACCAGTTGATTTACAACAATTAACCCAAGAAGTAACGAGTGACTGGGTGGCTATTGCGTTGCACAAAAAAATAGATTTAGGTTTTGTCTCAGAAGTTAAAACAGCTTTAATACTGGGAAGCGAGGTGCTTTTACGCGAATTAATGAATAATTTAATAGATAACGCCATTCGCTACACACCAACTGGCGGCAACATTACCGTTGGCATTCGGCAAGAAAGCACTAAACTAATATTTTATGTACAAGACAGTGGCATGGGTATTACTGCCGAAAATCAGCCACTAATCTTTGAGCGGTTTTACCGCGTACTCGGTACGCAACAAGAAGGCTGTGGCTTGGGACTTACTATCGTGCAAGAAATTGCTGAAAGACACAAAGCAAGTATTTCTGTGTTGAGTGAAGGCGAAGATAAAGGCACAATTTTTAGCGTGCAATTTACAGCAATTTAATTAGCGTCGCTACGACGGTATTGTACTGCCTCGGCAATGTGGGCAGGCTTGATTGCTGCTACTCCTGAAATATCCGCAATCGTTCTAGCCACTTTCAATATGCGATGATAGGCGCGCGCCGATAAATTTAAACGCGAAATGGCGGTTTTAAGCAGCGCTAAACCTGCGTCATCTGGCTGACAGTATTCATCAATTTCTAAGCTTCCTAGCGCGAAATTGGCCTTACCTTGACGCTTTAGCTGCAATTCGCGTGCCTTTTCTACTCTGGCTCTAATCGTCGAGCTATTTTCTGCGCTAGAGGCAGAAGTCAACTCATCTTCTTTTAAAGCCGGTACTTCAATATACATATCAATACGATCTAATAACGGCCCTGAAATTTTGGCGCGATAACGCGCCACATTATCGGGCGTGCAACGGCACTTATTATTGAAATGCCCTAAATAGCCGCATGGGCAAGGATTCATAGCGGCGAGTAATTGAAACGAGGCTGGAAAATCGGCCTGTCGCGCTGCTCGCGAAATAGTGATATGGCCGCTTTCAAGCGGCTCACGCAGCACTTCTAACACTTTTCTTTCAAACTCTGGCAGTTCATCCAAAAATAGTACGCCATGGTGTGCTAACGAAATTTCACCTGGTCGTGGAATGCCTCCGCCACCCACCAAAGCCACGCCAGACGCGGTATGATGCGGCGAACGATAGGGTCTGCGCTTCCAATTCTCTAGCTTATAATTACCATTGAGCGATTGTATGGCGGCAGATTCTAGCGCTTCAGATTCTGTCATGCTCGGCAAAATGCCTGCGAATCGCGAAGCCAACATGCTTTTCCCTGTACCAGGCGGGCCGCTCATGAGCACGCTGTGGCCGCCCGCTGCGGCAATCTCCAGCGCGCGCTTGGCTTGTGATTGACCTTTTACTTCGTTGAAATCGGGGTAAAGTATGTTTTGCTGTTGAACGCTAGATTCATATTGCTGCAGTGCAGTATGTCCACTTAAATGCGCACAAACTTCCAGTAAAGAATTGGCTGGGTAAATAATTGCATCCTTTACCAAACTGGCTTCTTGTGCACTCATTTGGGGCAGAATAAATGCACGCTTAGTTGTTGCCGTTTTATGCACCATATGATAGGTCATCGCCAGTGCGCCACGAATTGGGCGCAGTTCACCAGTAAGCGCTAACTCACCTGCGATTTCGTATCGATTTAGTGGCTCACTGGGTATTTGGCCGCTTGCCGCCAATATGCCCAAAGCAATGGGCAAATCGTAACGACCACTTTCTTTAGGTAAATCAGCAGGGGCAAGGTTCACCGTGATACGCTTTGCTGGAAACTCAAACTGCGCGGTTTGAATCGCAGCGCGCACGCGATCCTTACTTTCTTTTACTTCTGCTTCGGGCAAACCAACTATAGTAAAGCTGGGCAATCCATTGGCGAGATGCACTTCCACCACCACTTCTGGTGCATCCATGCCGCTTAGGGCGCGGCTATATAGCACAGCAAGACTCATTGCTTTTGCTTAAGTTGGGCTTCTAGTTCGGCTAACTTTTCTTCAAGCAAACTAAGCTTTTCGCGCGTGTTACGCAATACTTCTGCTTGCACATCAAACTCTTCACGCGAAACAAGCTCCATTTTGGTGAATGCGCCCTGAATTAGTGCATTTATGTTCTTTTCCATATCTGCCAATGGCGATGAACTCACTATCTCTTTGATTTTATTAGATAAATTGTTAAATATCTGAGAGTTAATCATTTCATATCCTTACTATTTTTAAGCAGTTTAACAGATTTTATCTATCTTTTATTTTTTCAAAAATTTTGCAATAAACATAACTTATTGATTTATATAGTTTTTTTATTGGCACGCCGCTTGCTAATAATAACTGGCAGTTTATAGCAGATTTTTTTACTTAGGCACTGTACCTTTACGTATTTGTACCAAAACGTTCTAAAAGTAGCACAAATCTTATCAACGGGAGATAAACATGAAATTTGTATCGGCAATAATCAAGCCATTTAAGCTTGATGAGGTACGTGAAGCACTGTCCGCCATTGGCGTGCAAGGCATTACGGTAACGGAAGTAAAGGGCTTTGGCCGCCAAAAAGGCCACACCGAGTTGTATCGTGGTGCTGAGTATGTGGTGGATTTTTTGCCAAAAGTAAAATTAGAAGTTGCCATCAAAGATGATATGTTAGACCAAGTAGTTGATGCCATTGAAAAAGCAGCAGCGACAGGCAAAATTGGCGATGGCAAAATTTTTGTCTTCAATTTAGAACAAGTTTATCGCATCCGCACCGGTGAAACCGGTCCAGACGCGCTTTAAGGGGCAATGACATGAAGAAATTATTATCGATATTATCATTAGTTGCACTAGTAGGTTTGGGAGTAACTACGAGCAATTTAAGTTATGCAGATGACGCAGCACCTGCCGCTACGACTGAAGCTCCAGCTGCACCTGCCGCAGCCCCAGCGCCTGTTCCCAACAAAGGGGATACGGCATGGATGATCGTAGCAACAGTCTTAGTATTAATGATGTGTGTTCCAGGCTTGGGCTTGTTTTACGGCGGTATGGCACGTCAAAAAAACATGCTTTCTATCTTGATGCAGACATTCATGATTACCTGCGTGTTAGGTGTTTTGTGGGCGCTGTATGGCTATAGCTTGGCGTTTACTGAAGGAAATGCGTTTTTTGGCGGGTTTAGCCGCGCATTTTTAGCTGGTATAACCCCTGACTCAACTGTAGCTACTTTCAGTAAAGGCGTTGTTATTCCTGAATATATCTACATGTGCTTCCAACTTACCTTTGCGGTGATTACACCCGCGTTGATTGTTGGTGCTTTTGCCGAACGCATGAAATTTTCAGCCATCTTGTTCTTTATGGTGCTGTGGTTCACATTCTCATACTTACCAGTTGCACACATGGTATGGTATTGGGCAGGTCCTGATGCTTACACTACTGCTGACGCTGCGACTAAAGCTACTGCAACCGCTGGCTTTGTCTTCCAGAAAGGTGCATTAGACTTTGCTGGTGGTACTGTAGTGCATATCAATGCTGGTATTGCTGGCTTAGTAGGTGCTTTAGTATTAGGTAAACGTGTAGGTTTTGGTAAAGAAGCTATGGCGCCACACAGTGTGACCTTAACCATGGTAGGTGCTGCATTATTGTGGGTGGGTTGGTTTGGCTTTAACGTAGGCTCAAATCTTGAAGCAAGTGGTTTTGCTACATTAGTATTCGCTAATACTTTACTTGCTACCTGCGCTGCAGCCACTTCATGGATGTTTACTGAATGGTTCTTTAAAGGTAAACCTTCGATGCTAGGTGCAGCTTCTGGCGCCGTAGCAGGGTTAGTTGCCATCACTCCAGCCTGTGGTTTTGTAGGCCCAATGGGTGCTATTGTACTAGGCTTGCTTGTTTCACCACTTTGCTTCACATTTGTAACTAAAGTGAAATCAATGATGGGTTACGATGACTCGCTAGACGTATTTGGTGTGCATTGTATTGGTGGTATCTTCGGCGCATTAAGTACTGGTATTTTAGTGAATCCTGCATTAGGTGGCACTGGCGTTTACGATTATGTTGCTAATGCCGTTGCACCTTATGATATGGTTGCACAAATGACGTCACAAGCATGGGGTGTAGGTGTAACACTTGTATGGTCTGGTGTTGTAGCTTTCATTGCTTACAAAGTTGTGGATGTATTAATTGGCTTACGTGTAACTGAAGAAGTTGAACGTGAAGGCCTAGATACTACAGAGCATGGTGAGCGCGCTTACCACTTTTAAGTTCTAGTTTGGATGTAAAAAACGGACGCTACGGCGTCCGTTTTTATTTGATGAAATTGATTACAGAAATTTCCTAACGAATAAATATCACAGTTTTGTTCGATGCTCTAGGCCGCGGGCGGTTTCAACGTGTACTATTAACATTTATACAATATGAATAATAATACCTAAATAAAAAACAAAATCTAGGGGAGTAACTATGTTTGCTAGCATCCTACGTTTTATTAGCAAAATACTGTTTCGCGTTGAAGTGCGTGGCTTAGAGAACGTGCCCGCCGAAGACGGGTTATTGATTGTTGCCAATCACGAATCATTTTTAGATGGTTTATTGCTCTGCATATTTTTACCCAAAAAAGCTACCTTTGTTGTACACACATCAACCTTTAAAAAATGGTCATTCAGGCAAGCCTTACGCTTAACACGCCATGTAGAAGTTGATACTGCTAATCCGATTGCCATGAAAAAAGTAATTAAATTGCTTGAGTCTGGCGAAAATGTGGTGGTTTTCCCAGAAGGGCGCGTCACCGCAACTGGCGAAATACAAAAAGTGTATGACGGCCCTGGGTTTATTGCGGGCAAGACAGGAGCAACTGTTTTACCTGTGCGAATTGATGGTGCAAGTGAATCATATTTTGGACGCTTATCGCGTCACCAACTTAAACGCTTATTTCCGCGAGTCACACTTACTGTATTGCCAACCACCAACATTGTGATGCCAAAAGCTTCGAATCGTAGCTTTCCTACTGGCAAGCAGCGTCGCCGCATCGCTGGCGAAGGTATGCGAAGCGTCATGCAAAAAATGTTGTTTCAAGCACAAAAAAGTCGCACCTTATTTGAAGCCTTTTTAGATGCGGTAGATAAATTTGGTGGTGACTATAAACTTATTGAGGATCTGAATGAGGTCGAAGAAACCTATCAAGACTTATTAAAAAAGAGCCTCGCTTTAGGTCGAATCGCCTGCAAAGTTAGCAGTTCGGGTGAAGTAGTTGGCGTGCTAATGCCCAACATTACCAATACACTAGCGCTTATATTTGGCATGAGCGCCTTTAACCGTGTACCTGCCATGCTTAATTACACCTCTGGTGCGGCAGGCATGCAGAACGCCTGTATCGCAGCCAATGTAAAAACCATTATCACTTCACACAAATTTATAGAAGCCGCAGAACTTGAAAATGTTGTTGCCAATTTACGAAATCTAAATGTTGTTTACTTAGAAGATTTACGCGCTCAATTTGGTATGTTGGATCGCGCTTGGCTCATGGGCTATGCCTTGCATTATCCGCGCTTAGCGATGGAAACAAATTCGCCTGAACAACCAGCCGTGGTGTTATTTACTTCCGGCTCCGAAGGCAAACCCAAAGGCGTGGTGCACTCGCATAAAAGTATTTTGGCCAATGTGGCACAAATAAAATCTATCATTGATTTTAGCCCCACCGATAAATTCATGATGGTTTTACCCGTTTTTCACTCCTTTGGATTTACTGGAACGCTCCTTCCCATACTCAATGGCATAAAAATCAATATATTCCCTTCGCCACTACAATATAAAGTAATTCCCGAACTCATATATAATAAAGGCTGCACCGTGTTTTTTGCTACTAGCACTTTCTTAGGAAATTACGCCAAATTTGCGCATCCACACGATTTTAATAAGCTCAGAATCGTCGTTGCCGGCGCCGAAAAATTGAATGATGAAGTACGCAAAATCTATTCCGAAAAATTTGGTATCCACATTTTAGAAGGCTACGGCACCACTGAGTGTGCACCTGCGGTTGCCATCAACTCGCCTATAGCCAATTTAATTGGCAGCGTAGGCCAATTAGTATCTGGCATGGAAGCCAAGCTGGAAGCGGTTCCTGGTATTACTAATGGCGGCTTGCTGCATGTGCGTGGCGAGAACGTCATGCTAGGCTACTTTCTATTTGATAACCCTGGCGAACTCAATTCGCCCGCAGAAGGTTGGTACAACACGGGTGATATTGTAGAAATTGATGCGCAAAACTATATTCACATAAGAGGTCGCGTGAAACGCTTTGCAAAAGTGGCAGGCGAAATGGTGTCACTAGAAGTAGTAGAACATATTGCCAACACCGCTGCGCCCGATCACCTGCATGCAGCGAGCTCCATCAGCAATGCGCAACGTGGTGAAAGTATTATTTTGTTCACTTGCGATAAAAAACTAAAACGTGAAGATTTACAAATTGTGGCTAAAAACCTCGGCCTTCCAGAACTTGCAGTGGCCAGAAAAATCATTGTCATTGAAGAAATTCCACTACTAGGCTCGGGAAAAACAGATTACGTTACCTTGAAACAAATGGCAGAAGCGGCCTAGTGAACCGTTGCCTATTCTCATTAAGCTCTTAGCCAGCTAAAATTCACAATAAATGCGCTTAATTAAAAAAACTATTCTCTGCATATTTGCGCTTTATTTTACGATATGTAGTGCTTTATACCTATTACAAAAAACTATGCTGTTCCCAGCATATGTTGCAATGCCGGTGCCAACAGATTGGCAACCGAGTGCAGGTAACTCTCAGCAGCAAGCTTTTATCAATGGCCATTGTGGTAAATTGCACGCCGTTATTTGGCGCATTAAAAATGCCAAGGGCACGTTGATGATGTTTCATGGCAATGGCGAAAGCCTCGCCAGCATTAACGATTACGCATATGCATTTCACGCACTAGGTTACAACCTTATGGCATGGGATTATCCTGGCTATGGGCGTTCGACTGATTGTTGGTTTAGCCAAGATGATTTATTGGCCGATGCAGATACTGCATACCAATGGTTAGCAACACAAGAAGACCCGAAACGCATTGTAATTTTTGGTTACTCCATAGGTACAGGCATCGCACTATCGGTTGCCGCGAATCATCAACAAAACCCCGTATATTTGGTGGCTGGCTACGATTCTCTACTCAATATAGCCAAAGACAGAATGTTAAGCATCATTCCCGTTAGTTTGCTACTGCGTTACCCCATGAATACAGCCATGTGGGTCACCAAAATTAAGCAACCGATTTACCTCATACATGGCATCCAAGATAGACTTATTCTCCCTGCGCGCGCCAAAGCCATGGTGCAAGCGGCGCAAGGTAAAATCAAAATTGAATGGGTACAAGGCGCTGGTCATACCAGCGACAACCTCTTTATTTACCGCAACCAGTGGTTAAAACGTCTGTTGCCTTAGATATCGCATATGTGCAATCAATTTCAACTCATTAAACAACAACGTTTCCGCCCTTTCTTCTTTACCCAGTTTCTAGGTGCGTTTAACGATAATATGTTTAAAACTGCCCTTATCACGCTGGTCGTATTTGATTCTGCCAGTCTCACTACTATGAGTGGCGCAACATTGGCCACCTTGCTACCCGGTGTGTTTATATTACCGTTCTTTTTGTTCTCTGCCACCGCTGGACAACTTGCTGATAAATATGAAAAATCACAGATTATTCGTCTCGTAAAAATATTTGAAATCGCTATTATGGTATTTGCCAGTTGTGGCTTTTTTATGCATAACCTTTGGCTATTAGGCGCGACGCTATTTATGATGGGCATGCATTCCGCAGTGTTCGGGCCAGTGAAATATGCTTATCTACCAGAACATTTGAGAGAACACGAGCTCATCGGCGGCAATGGTATGATAGAAATGGGCAGCTTTGTGGCAATCTTACTCGGTCAAATATTGGGCGCGTGGCTAGCAGCACAAACCCAGCACGAGTTTCTCACCAGCATGGCCGTTTTGCTGATAGCAGTTTTGGGTTATTGGACAAGCCGTGGCGTGCCGCGTACACCAGCAGCCGATGCCAGCCTAAAAATCAATTGGAACCCGATTACCGAAACTTTTCGTAACGTGAAATTGATATGGGGTCAGCAACAAATTTGGTTGGCGATTATCGCTATTTCATGGTTTTGGTTTTATGGCGCAACGCTGCTGGCGCAGTTTCCAAATCTGGCCAAACAAGTATTGCACGGTGATGAAAGTGTGTTTATTTTGCTGCTAACGGTGTTTTCATTAGGCATTGGACTGGGTTCGTTGCTATGCGAAAAACTCTCCAAAAACCGCGTAGAACTTGGGCTGGTAGTATTTGGGGCGATTGGTTTAACGATATTCGGCATAGACTTATATGCCTCAAGCACTAGCCTCCATACGGCTTACAACCCGTTTGTATATAACTATAAAAGCTTTATAAACATACTCAGTCATTGGCGCTTGCTGGCAGATATCGCCTTAATCGGCTTATTTGGCGGCTTCTACATTGTTCCGCTATATGTGTTGATTCAAACACGTTCCAATAAAGGCTTTCAATCACGTGTCATCGCAGCCAATAACATCATCAACGCCTTATTTATGGTGGTTTCAGCAGGATTTTCGCTGCTACTATTTAACCAAGGGTTAAGCATTCCACAGTTGTTTTTAGCCACCGCTTTGTTGAATGCGCTGGTAACTGTTTACCTTTGCATACGCCAACCAGAGTATTTCAACACGTTTGTAGTTTGGGCAAAACGTAAATAATCTAATGGAAATCATTAGCACTTTTTAAGTGCTTTATATAGTTTACTTTTTTTAATAAGCGTAGTATTCAATCTACGTTATGGATTTGTGAAAGCAGTAATGCATATAAAACCTAGCGAATTTTAATCCAAGGAGAATTACTATGTGGACAAAACCAGCTGCTACTGAAATGCGTTTCGGTTTCGAAGTTACAATGTACGTAATGAATAAATAAGTTTTAACTTATTTAAATAAAAGGGCGCCTAGGCGCCCTTTTTAGTAGGCGCAATTTATAAAATTGCGCAGATTTTGTTGACTAAACTATTACTAAGGAAATTGAAAGTCTTTTGGCAACAATACCCAAATTTTGCCAACCTGTTTCATTGCACCGGCTTGTTTGCCCGCAATATCGCCAGCACCCCAAAATAAATCAGCTCTTACACCACCTTTTATAGCGCCACCGGTATCTTGCGCCACCATTAAGCGTTTAAGCGGGATTGCGCTATTGGGTTGTGTCGTGGATAAAAATAGTGGTGCACCAAGCGGTATAAATTTGGGGTCTATCGCCACGCTACGCTCCGCGCTAATCGGAACGCCAAGTGCACCCAGCGGCCCAGATAGCCCAGCAGGCAGCTCTCTAAAAAAAACATAACTTGGATTGCTGTTAAGTAAATCTCGCAATTTAGCCATATTGTTACTCGCCCAATTTTTAATTCCTAGCATTGAAGCCTGATCCAACGTCAACTCACCTCTATCAACTAATAAACGGCCAATCGAGTTATAAGTTTGACCATTTTGATTGGCATATCCAACATGAACATTTTCTCCGCTATCCAATTTCACCAAGCCAGAGCCTTGAATCTGCAAGAAAAATCCATCGATAATATCGTTAATCCACAGCAGCTCACTTCCAGCAAGCGGCGCTGGCATAGATTCAATTTCAGCTCGTGTCAGATAAGGCACAATCTTTTGACCTTCTTGTTTATTACTCACCAATTTGCCGCGCACTCGCTTATTTTTAAGTTCTGGGTACACATCACCTAACTCTACCGTTACCAAATCGTTCGGTTGACGATACAAAGGATAAGGATATTGGCTAGATTTGGTGCGACTTCCTTTGAGCATGGGCTCATAATAGCCAGTAATCATTCCCATATTCGTGCCATCCTGATTGGTAGCGCTGTACACATTAAAATTTTGTGTAAAATAAGCTAGCACCGCTTGTTTATTAGGGTTTTTAAGCGTTTTCGCGACACCACATGTAGTTTGCCACTGCGGCTTGTTGATTAACGTACTGCAACTTTGCATCCATGCTGGCCAAACTGCAGTTAAATCATCTTCTGAAAAACCATCAATATCACTCCAACTCGCTGACTTTAATAGCGCGTAATCTGTTATGTTTATTGGTGTTACAGTTTTTGTGTCTACGTTTTGTTTTTGAGAATCTGGCTCCTGAATGGATGCGGTTTGTTGCGCACAATCGCAAGTCTTCACAGCTTGTGATACTTCTGACTTCACATTTCTTGTCGCACATGACGCTGTGAGTAAAATCACACAGAATAAAACTAAATATTTATTCATTGTCTTCAGCATCAATTCACAAACCTAATTTAACATTTTGGGCACAGCTAAAGTAAACGATTCAATAATCGCATCAAACATGGTGCCATCTTCGGCCACAATTTGATAAGTGCCGCGCATTGAACCAATCGGGGTGGCCAATAGCGTGCCGCTGGTGTACTCATATTGCTGATTGCTCTTCAGCAAAGGCTGCGCGCCAACAACGCCCAATCCTTTCACTTCCTGCACGTGATTATTGGCGTCGGTGATAATCCAATGGCGACTAATCAACTGCGCTGCAACAGTGCCCACGTTAATAATGGTAACCGTGTAAGCAAACGCATATTGATTATCATCTGGATTAGATTGATCCTGCAAATATGCGGTTTCAACACTCACTTTAAACGCATATTTTTTACCTGCTGCCATATCAACCAATCATTCCACTAGTTGGCGAGCTTGGCCTAGCAGAATACAGTTTTTTTGGCATACGACCAGCTAGAAAAGATTCGCGACCCGCTTCAATCGCCTTTTTCATAGCACCCGCCATCATAATAGGGTCGCGTGCCGTAGCGATAGCTGTGTTCATTAACACGCCATCACAGCCTAGCTCCATGGCAATCGCCGCGTCGCCCGCGCAGCCAATACCCGCATCCACAAGCACAGGGATTGTTGCATTTTCAATAATAATTTGTAAATTCCAAGGATTTAAAATACCCATGCCAGAACCAATCAAAGAGGCAAGCGGCATTACCGCACAACAACCAATCTCTTCCAATTGCTTAGCAATAATAGGGTCGTCGGAAGTATAAACCATCACATCAAAACCATCTTTCACCAGCACTTTAGCAGCGGCGATGGTTTCTATTACGTTGGGATATAGCGTTTTTGGATCGCCCAACACCTCCAGTTTCACTAGTTTATGACCGTCAAGTAATTCGCGCGCTAAACGTAATGTACGCACCGCGTCATCCGCCGAATAGCAGCCTGCGGTATTGGGTAAATAAGTAAACTCTTCTGGCGGCAAATACTCTAGTAGCGAAGGCTCGCCTGCAGTTTGACCAATATTGATGCGACGAATCGCTACTGTGACAATCTGCGCACCACTGGCATCAATCGCTGCACGGGTCTCGGCAAAATCTTTATATTTACCCGTCCCCACCAACAAACGTGAGTGATAGGCTTTGCCTGCAATAATCAAATGTTCATTCATCAACTTTATCCACCGCCTTATTATTATCCGCCGCCTACGGCGCCAATAATTTCTAATTTATCGCCGTTAAGCAATTTTGTTTCTAAAAAGAGGCTTCGTGGCACAATTTCCCCATTTTTTTCAACCGCCAAACGTTTACCTGTTAAATTTAATGTCAACACAAGCGCAGAAATTGTCATATTCTCGCCATCGAGTTGCTTTAACTTGCCATTTATAAAAATCTGCATAGGTATTTTAATTTTACTGAAATCCCATATTCTACGGGCGTTTTTAAGTCATTGCATAATGATTTTGCGATTTTTTAATCACTTACTTTATTTTTATTCAGCTTGGTATAACTATTGCTTCTACTCACTTAGATTAAAAATAGTTGTTTTTTGTGTATTCCGCAACAAGGTAACCACGTTATATACAAAAATGTAATGATTTTATAAGTTTATCGACTAAACCTATAAAAGTAATGAATTTTTTTGATAGATTATACTCACACGCTACAGGAACAAAATTCCAGTAGTTTTAACTCCCAAAAGGAAAATATGATGCAAGCAGCGAATGTAAAACCAGTAGCAAAACCAAAACTAGTAAACGAAGTATATAACCAGTCAATCAGTCAAAAAACTGATAACGCGAATGTGCAACCATCCAATGTTGTAGATTTGCAAAAACAAGCAAACTTTAAGCGCTTGTTTGAAGCTTATAACGACTGCGTTTAGTCTAGTAAGACTTAATTTTATAGTTAACTAAAATTAGTTAACTTTTTAGTAAATATGTAGAATAGTGGGCGACATTTCAGCCATCCCACTCAATTTTCTACTATTTACTCAATGACCAACTGCGGACGTTTTGGCTCTGGCCAATCCAAGTGAAAGAACTGTCCACGTGGTTGATCCAATCTCTCATAGGTGTGTGCGCCGAAGTAATCGCGTTGCGCTTGCAACAAGTTTGCTGGCAATACTGCGCTGCGGTACCCATCATAATATGCTAACGCTGCACTAAAACCTTGCGCAGGAATGCCATTGGTCACCGCTAGGGCAATCACTTTGCGCCAACCAGCCTGACCTTCATTCATCGCATTGGTAAAATATGGGTCTAGCATCAAGTTTTTCAAACGTGAATTCAAAGCGTATGCATTAGTTATTTTTTGCAAGAAGCGTGCGCGAATAATACAACCACCGCGCCAAATCTGAGCCAGCTCGCCAAAATTGAGTTTCCAGTTATAGGCTACTTGCGCTTTATCAATCAGCTGAAAGCCCTGCGCATAAGCACAAATTTTTGAGCAATATAGGGCATTTTTAATGGCATCAATAATCGCTTTTTTGTCAGTTTCATGATGAATCACAGGGCCTTTTAGAATTTTACTGGCTTCAACACGCTCTTCTTTTAAGCTTGAAAGAGCACGCGCATAAACCGCCGCGGCAATAGCATTGGCAGGGGCACCAAGTTCCAGTGCGTTCGCCGCCGTCCATTGGCCAGTGCCTTTTTGGCCGGCCGCATCCATGATTTTATCTACTAAGAAACCAGGTCCCATTGGATCTTTTTGTTGCAAAATATCACCAGTGATTTCAATCAGGAAGCTTGATAATTCGCCTTTGTTCCACTCTTGGAACACTTTGCCGATTTCATCCGCCGGCATATTAAGCAGGTTTTTCATTAACCAGTAAGCTTCGCAAATCAGCTGCATATCAATGTATTCAATGCCGTTATGTACCATTTTCACATAGTGGCCAGAACCATCGGGGCCAATATATTCAGCGCATGAAAAACCACCCACAACTGGCTTGCCTGGCTTGCCACCTTCCATTGGCTCACCAGTCTCGTTATTGACTTTAGCAGCAATATCGCGCCAAATAGGCTCTAAACTTGCCCATGCTTTGCGGGTACCTGAAGGCATTAGACTTGGGCCAAAACGCGCGCCAGTTTCACCACCTGAGACACCAGAGCCAATGAAATCAATACCCTTTACAGCGAGCTCTTTTTCGCGACGAATGGTATCAGTCCACAACGAATTACCACCATCGATAATAATGTCACCTTGCTCTAAAAATGGTAACAGCGCATTAATGGTCACATCGGTTGCGCTACCCGCTTTGACTAACAACACAATTTTACGCGGACGCTTGATACTTAATACAAAAGAAGCTAAATCGGCATGACCCACCACATTGGCATGCGAAGGCTCATTCGCTTTGCACTCCTTTATAAAATTGGTCATTTTTTTCGGATCACGGTTATATACCGCAATGGTGTAGCCATGATCGGCAATATTCAGGGCTAAATTTTGCCCCATCACAGCAAGGCCTACAAGGCCAATATCAGCATTTTTTGTGGTCATAATATTCTCTTAAATGGGTAATTTAAATTAAAAAATAAACAAGAAGCTTATGGCTTTTGTTTAGCTTTTACTGCTTTTTTTACTACAGTTCTGTTTCAGTTTTATTTTGTTTCAATTTTATGGCATTCAGCCAAACACTATAATGTTCTGCTAAACATTTGCAAAGCCAGTTGATATGTTATCAGCTCTAGTTGTGCATCATAGCGTTCATCTTCGTCGCGCATAAACGCGTGCTGGCCATTAAATTCGTGCCAAGTGAAGTTCACATTAGCGGCTAGTAATTTGTGATACACCGCCACTCGTCCTTCAGTTGACACATGATTATCTTGCTTGCCCCAAATCATCATTAGCTCACCCTTAATATCGGCTAATCTTTCCATGCTGTGCTGATTGGGTTTATTGGGAATATTATTGTTGTGTAAATCGGTCGCATAAAAACACGCACTGGCTTTTACTTCTGGCTGCAAAGCCGCACGGAAAGCCAAATGGCCGCCGATGCAAAAGCCCATCGCACCCAAATTGCCGTTATACCAATCTTGCTTGCCTAAATATTCAACCATCGCGGAATTATCACTGTCGTAGCTTTGCACATCTTTAGTCGCTTTGTCAGCATTGCCTTTATCACGGCCTGGCACGTCATAACCCAGCACTGTGCCGATTGGATTTAGCTCGTGAAACACTTCTGGCACCAGCACCGCATAACCTTGACCTGCCATAAAGCGCGCTGCACGCTCGATTGGGCATGTTTGCTGAAAAATTTCAGAATAAAATAAAATGGCAGGAATTTTGTTGTGATGCTTAGGTTTGTGTACGTAAGTACGCATTACGCCTGTAGGCGTAGGCAAATCAACAATGTACGATTGGGTAAGGATAATCAGACTCTAAATAAATATTTCCAAGGCATAATTTTACAGACCTTTAAGGCAACTTTCACCTTAATTTTTGTGTTATCTTGATAATTAATAGAATTTTGACGAATTTTCTGCTTGTGGGAATGTCTTTCAATTAAATTCAATTAAGAAAGTGCAATTATGCCTTCATTCTTGGCTTTTTTAGTATTCGTTCTTTTTCATGGTGCATCCAATGCAGAACCAAGCAGCGAGCTTGTCTATCAACTTAAAGCATCTGTCGTAAAAGTACATGTCGCCACCAGGTCTGGCGGGCACGGCGTGGGTACGGGCGTAGTGGTGGGAAAAGATTTAGTCGCAACCAATTGCCACGTACTGGCTAACGCAGTTGGCACCAAAATCACCAAATTTGGCGATAGTTTTACGCCTGACGCGTTGAAAGCCGATTGGAAACACGACGTATGTATTTTACGTTTTCAATTTCTTGATATGAAACCTGTGAAATTGGGCGATTCCGAAGCACTAAAATACGAGCAAGCGATATTTTCCATTGGCTTTCCTGGCGGACCGCCCAGACCACAAACCACTCAGGGCAAAATCAAAGCCTTATACCCGCTTGACGACAGCCAAATCTTACGCACCGACGCTTCATTCGTGATGGGTGCGAGTGGCAGCCCAGTGTTTGATAATGACGGCAAACTCATTGCAATCAGTACTTTTAAAAGTCCCGGCCACGACGCTTATTTTTATAATGTGCCAGTGAAATGGGTAAAAGCTTTGTTAAGCGCGCCAGAGACTGAATCGCTTAAAACAGATATATCCCCATTTTGGGATACTCCAGAAGAACAGCGCCCATTTTTTATGCGCGTGGTTTTGCCATATCAAAATAACCGTTGGTTAGATGTGAAAAAAATATGCCAAGAGTGGGTGAGCAATGAGCCTGATAGTCCAGAAGCATTATTCTACGCGGGGGTAGCAGAAGAGAATTTGGGTGACTTAAGTAAAGCGAATCAATATTTTCAGCAGGTGCTAAGCCTGCATCCGCAACATGCTGCGACGCTAATTGAGCTTGGGGTTATGGCCAATCGCGCTGGAAAGACGGATGAGGTCGAAAAAATGCATGTCGCGCTAAAAGCCATCGATGACGAGCTGGATGATGAATTTACTGCTGCGTTAAACCCAACGAAAAATCAGTAATCTGCCGCTCGGCCAGTAGAATAGCCCTGTGGCACGTCATTTTGCCACTCGCCACAGTCATTGCAACGGTGGTCGTGCATACTAGGGCTTAAAGTTAAATTAGTGCTATTGCAAAACTTGCAACTTGTTGGGAGCGTAACGACAGTTTTGTGGTGCGTTTCGTGGTGCTCTGTTGCCACTTTACTGCTACCCAAACCATATTTATTGTCCATGGCTACCTCTACAAAATCAGCGTACCAATAGCGTTAAACTACTCGCATTTTTAATAGATAACAAGTATTTTTTTAATGCGCCGCGCGCGTTAACCTATCTAAAATCGCCTGCCAGGCAGGCGCATTCGGTGGTGTTTCTACTAGCAACTGTTCTACATTAAATGCATCCATGGTGTGTAGCGCACTGTAGAGCTTTTCTGCGGCCTTTGCAGCTTGTTTGGGCAATATAACATGCTTGCAATTTGGCATGACACCCTTGCCAATCAGTAATGCCGCACAGCTTTTCTTTGAATTCTGAACGAAATTAATTAACGCTTCACGCGATTGAAATAGCTTAATAGGCGTTTTAGGAGAATAATGCAGCACATGTTGACCTGGCGCTTTAGGTAAATTTACTTGATTTTTTAATGCTGTCTTGCCAGCAAGCGCTTCAATACCGGCTTCTGGCACCATGCCTAAACGCAGTAATTGCCAATCATCGCCTTGAACACTCACAATCGTCGATTCAATCCCAACTGTACATGCGCCGCCGTCCAGCACAGCAATATCTTTCCCCAAACCTGCTTCAACATGCGCCGCAGTAGTGGGGCTTAATTGGGTAAACTTATTGGCAGACGGCGCTGCTAGTGCCAAACCGCTTGTTTTAAGCAATTGTAAAGTAAGTGGGTGATTTGGCACACGCAAAGCCACTGTTGGCTGATTGCCGCGCACAATGCTTGAGACATGCGCCTTGGCACACAATACTAGTGTAAATGGCCCGGGCCAAAATGCTTGCGCCAATTTTTGTGCCAGAGGTGGAAACTCTGTAGCCCAATTTTCAACTTGATTCGTATCCGCAATATGTACAATCAGCGGATTATCCGCAGGGCGTTCTTTAATCGCGTAAATTAGTTGTAAAGCAGCATCATTAGTCGCATCTGCCGCCAAGCCGTACACCGTCTCGGTAGGGATAGCCACCACTTCACCATTTTTTAATTTGGCAATCGCCTGTTGTATGTCAACGCGCATCGTTTACTTTTTAACACAAAACTACATTTTACTACCGAAGGCTGCCATAAGCTAAAATACACGCTTTATTAAAGGATACACATGCAAATCACCGTCGAAAAAAATCCCACTCAAAGTCACCTCGAGTCGTTAGGCGTAAGTAAATGGCCTACCTGGCAAAAAGAAGTGTCAGTTTTCCCTTGGACTTTTCATGAACAAGAAGTCGCTTATATTTTAGAAGGTGAATGCGTCATTACCCCCATAGGCGGCGCGCCTATTAGCTTTGGCAAAGGTGATTTAGTGACTTTCCCTGCAGGTATGACTGCGAATTGGGAAGTAAAACAAGCACTACATAAACATTACCAACTAGATGGCAACGCGTTAAGCCAAGCGTACAGGCGAATTATTGCAAAGCTTAAAGGCTAACTTTACTCTCAATTTCTAACCAGCTTTTCTAAAAGTAAAGTTATAACGATATGGCCCAAGCACCGCATGGTTATTGGGCTTCAGAGGCATGATTCCGTGATATTTTAAGCGCGATTCTCCACCCCAAACCACAATATCGCCATGCGTTAACGGGATTTTAATCGGTTTATCGCTACGACTTAATCCGCCAAGCTGAAATATTGCAGAAATGCCGAGTGAAACGCTCACAATGGGCTGGGTAAAATCTAGCTCGTTTTTATCTAGGTGCAAGCCCATACTCGCCCCCACTTTGTATTGATTGATTAAACATGCATCTGGCTCAAAATCACCAAATCCTGCCTCAAGCGCGGCATGCTGTGCTAGCTGAAAAAAGCTAACTGGCATTTTAGGCCAAGCTTTCAAGGTTTGTGGATCTAATGCATCATAACGATAGCCTTTGCTGTCCGAAATCCAACCTAACTGCCCACAATTAGTCATAGTAGCTGAAGTGTAAAACCCCATCTTTGTCATCATACGGCGTAGCGGCGCTTGACTTAAAATCTCCTGCAAATCAATCATGAGCGCTTTTTCATTGGTGAGTGCATAACCTGATAGAAAGTAAACCTCTTTATCAATTTCTAATTTGTTAGGCTGAATATTCTCAAACAAATCCATCTAGGTTTTGGCTTCCATTTCTAATAGCACCCGTTTTCGATCCACACCCCAGCGATAGCCTGAAAGCGCGCCATCATTACGCACGACTCGATGACACGGAATTGCGACAGCAATTTTATTCGCCGCACATGCACTCGCAACTGCGCGCGCAGCTTTGGGTGAACCAATAAGCTGCGCAATATCTGTATAGCTTATCATGGTGCCTGCTGGAATTTTTTGCAACGCTTGCCATACGCGCAGTTGAAAGGCTGTTCCGCGTACATCTAAAGGTAAATCTAAACCTAAAGAAGGCACTTCGATAAAACCTATAACTTTGGCAATGAGCGCTTCATAATCGCAATCAGCGCCTAATAGCTGAGCGCGCGGAAAAGTGTCTTGTAAATCTTGCACTAATTTTTCAGGATTTTCGCCTAGAAATATTGCGCAAACGCCGCGCTCAGTGTGCGCCACTAAAATTGTACCTAGTGAGCATTCACCAACGGCAAAATGTATTTTAATGTTTGCGCCACCAGCCTTGTAATTTGAAGGTGTCATACCCAGTATTCGCGTTGATTTCTCATAAAAACGACTGTTAGAGTTATAACCCGCCTCAAAAATAGCCTCTGTCACTGTTGTATTTTTACTCAATTCGTTACGTACTTTTTTTGTTTGATGCGCGATTGAATAAGCTTTGGGAGTAAGCCCAGTAACAGCTTTGAATATACGATGAAAATGATAGACACTTAGGCCTGCCTTATTCGCCAAAGTTTCCATGTTAATTATTTGATCCGAATCTTCAATCAAACGACAAATTTCTGTCACCATTTTTGAGTGTGTTTCTGCCAAATCTGGCTGTCGTGGCTTACAGCGTTTACAGGGGCGAAATCCTGCACGTTCAGCCTCTTCACAACTGCTATAAAATGCCACATGCTCTGGTCGTGCAAGACGTGCAGCACAAGATGGCTTGCAATACACGCCCGTGGTGCTCACGGAATAATAAAATATGCTAGTTTGCGATTTATCGCGCGCTCGTACCCGTACCCAACGCGGATCGTTTTCGATTGCTGTTGCTTTAACGCTTTTAACTTGGATGTTCATTGCGATTTCCTATGTGAATAATACCAATTTACTTGTGTTTACGATATCGCACACTCTGACTCTTGCTTTTGAATTCGTACTTTGTTTTTAAGAGCTTTTGTTTATAATCAAACCAATGAATACGAAACATCAGCAAGCTACCAAGTTTTTAAGCAGAATTGATAGCGATTGGGCACAGCTAATTAACACAGTTGGCGCATGTACTATCGATGCAGAAGCCGAACCTGAGTTGAGTCCTTACCAAGCTTTAGTTCAGGCCGTTGCTTACCAACAGTTGCATGGCAAAGCTGGCGATGCGATTTTTGCTAGATTTAAAAATCATTTTGGCGGGTTTCCTGAGCCTGAACAATTAATTGCTGCACAGGTCGATGATTTACGTGCTTGTGGATTTTCTGGCAGAAAAATCGAGACCATTTGCGGCATTGCAAATGGCACAATCAGCGGCCTTGTGCCCACGCGCCAAGCCGCAGAAAGCATGAGCGACGCAGAGCTTATTGAGCGCTTAGTCACACTTAAAGGTATTGGTCAGTGGACGGTGGAAATGATGCTAATGTTTACTCTAGAGCGCATGGATATTCTACCTGTGGACGATTTTGCCGTGGTGGAAGGCTACAAGCGCCTTAAAAAACTAGCGGTTACGCCAAAACGCAAAGAAATGGCGAAATTAGGTAAGTATTGGCAACCTTACAGAACCGTTGCCAGCTGGTACTTGTGGCGCGTTCCAAAATAATTTATGAACCAAATTTTTACTTATCACAACCGCGCTTTTCTAAGGTTATTGGCATTCCGCGTCCAAATTGTGTTGGCTTATCAAATCATGGCTGTGACCGTTGGCTGGCATATTTATGAGATTACCCACGATACACTTGCACTTGGCTTAATCGGCTTGGCAGAAGTAATTCCATATTTTGCATGTGCGCTGTTTGCGGGTCATGCTGTAGATCATTATTGCTCGCGCCAATTTTTTGGCACACTAGCCGCTGTACTTTTGTTGATTAACGCCATCACCCTTAGCGCTATTGCTATGGGTTGGATTGGCAGAGATGCGGCTTATTGGATTTATGGCTCGATTGCGTTTACAGGCATTGCCCGTGCCTTTATAGCGCCTAGTTACACCACGCTGTTTGCCATCATTATTCCGCGAGAGCATTTTGCCAAAGCGACAGGCATTGGCAGCTCTGTTTTTCAGGTAGGTTTAGTGCTTGGACCAGTTTTAGGGGGCTTGCTGGTGGGGTTTGCCAGTAAAGTCATCGCTTATGAAATTGCTACTTTGCTATGTTTGGGTGCAGCGCTTGCCATGTTTTCAATTAAGATAAAAGAACCTAAAGCATCAGAAAAAACCGCGGTGTTTACTGGCATTGCACAGGGCTTACACTTTGTTTTTAGCAACCAAATCGTGCTGGGCGCACTGTCTTTAGATATGTTTGCAGTGTTATTTGGTGGCGCCGTTTCTATGTTGCCTGCATTTATTCAAGATATTTACCATTACGGCCCTGAAGGCTTAGGCATTTTACGTGCAACACCAGGAACAGGCGCGATTATTACTGGTTTATGGCTTACACGTCACCCCATCAATTTAAATACTGGCCGCTGGCTGTTATGCACTGTGGCAGGGTTTGGAATTTGTATCATCGGTTTTGCACTCACTACCTATTTTTGGATGGCTGCAATCTTGTTATTTCTTTCTGGGATTTGCGATGGTGTATCTGTGGTGTTGCGTCAAACCATTTTACAACTCGCCACACCAGATGCCATGCGCGGGCGAATAACCGCCATCAATGGTATTTTCATCGGTTCGTCAAATGAATTGGGTGCGTTTGAATCTGGCCTAACTGCGCGCATATTGGGCCTAGTGCCATCGGTAATTCTTGGTGGACTAATGACACTAGGCGTGGTGGGTGCAACGGCCAAATTAGCGCCAAAATTGCGCAAATTAGAGTTGCATCAACTTCATTAAGCTCAGATTATATTAGCTACCAACTGGCCAGTTTTTTAGCGCCATTTCAACGATTGCTCTTAACTCTTCTCGTGTTGCGCCGCTAGTGGCTTGTACCGACATGCCTTGATGAATAGTCGCTATATATTTCGCCAGTTGTTTGGTATTCACATGTTGCGGCAAATCACCTTGCGATTTTGCTAACTCAAAACGCTCGTTAAAAGAAGCTTCAAAGCTTTTTCTATAAGCAATCAACTCTTGCTGAACAGCGCTCGAACCTTGTCCACCGGTAAGCGCAGCTTGCACAATCATGCAACCGTTTGGCGTACTTCTGTCACTAAAAAAATCAACCACTTGTAGTAAAAACCTTTCAGCTACTTGGCGAGCCGTTGGTTCTTTCATAGCCTCCTTCACAAAAGCTACAGGCCCTGAAGTGTATCGCGCTAACACTTTACGAAACAACTCTTCTTTATTGCCAAAAGCGGCATAAATACTAGGTTTATTAATACCAAGTGCCTCGGTTAGTTCTGACATTGAAGCAGCCTCATATCCGCGCGCCCAAAATACTTTTAATGCTTTATCTAACGCTTCTTCTTGATTAAATGCCAGTGGACGGCCACGCGGTTTTGCAGGTTTTTTTGCGGGTTGCTCGATTTTAACTACATCATTCATAAGTGTTTATTACCCATTAAAGTAAATATTGTACCACTAGGTACAAAATAGTGTTGACAAATTATTTTAACTCAACTATTATTTATTTACCAATCGGTACATATATTAATTTAAGGATTAAAAATGACAACATCATCAGAAAAAGTAGCATTCATCACTGGCGCAAATCGCGGTATTGGGTTTGAAACTGCCAAAGGTTTAGGCGCACTAGGCATCACTGTCGTTATCGGCGCACGTGATATTACAAAAGGCGAAACCGCCGCTAAGCAATTGCAAGCATTAGGTTATAAAGTAGAGGCGATTCATTACGATGCCAACGACTCAAAAACTATTGGCACTGCATTTGAATATCTAAACAAACAATACGGCAAATTAGATATTTTAGTGAACAATGCAGGTATCAATCAAGAACAATTGGTGGGTAGCAATACTAGCAGCACCGTTAGTAGCGAAATTTTGCAGCAAAC
>JANYCB010000023.1 GCA_025360485.1 Methylotenera sp.
TTGAAGAAAGTATTAAGGTTTACGCCAAACATACGCCGTTAAAAAGTTTGGTCGTGTTTGGTGGTGTAGATATTAAAACGCAAACGCCGCATCTCAAAACTGGAATCGAGATATTGGTAGCAACACCGGGACGTTTACTAGACCACGTTGAGCAAAAAACGCTTAATCTTGGCCAAGTACAAATTTTGGTATTGGACGAAGCTGATAGAATGCTGGACATGGGCTTTATGCCCGATTTAAAGCGCATTTTGGCTTTATTGCCTAAACAACGGCAAAACTTAATGTTCTCTGCGACATTTTCGAATGAAATCAAAAAATTAGCGGATGATTTTTTAACCAACCCTACACTCATAGAAGTGGCACGCAGCAATGCAACTGCCGAAAATGTCACGCAAAAAGTGTATTTGGTTGAGCAAGCTAAGAAGCAAGCTTTGCTAACCCAATTACTAAAAGCTGAAGACAATAAGCAAGTCATTATCTTTACTAAAACTAAAATTACTGCCAGCCGCCTAAGCCGCACCCTGCAAAAAGAAGGCATTGCTGCCGATGCGATTCACGGTGATAAAAACCAAAAAGAGCGCTTAGAAGCGTTAGACGCATTTAAAGCTGGAAAAATTACTGCGCTAGTTGCCACTGATGTGGCCGCACGGGGCTTAGATATTAGTGATTTACCAATGGTCATTAACTACGAAATACCAAGTGCGCCAGAAGATTATGTACATCGCATTGGCCGCACAGGCCGCGCTGGTGCTAGTGGTGTAGCAATCTCTTTGGTGTGTGAAGAGGAAGAAAAATATCTGGCTGAGATTGAAAAACTGATTAAACGCACGATTGATAAAGAAAAAGCTGAAGTTACCGCCACTTCGCGTAAACCTGCTCACCATGCCACACGTGAATCCACAGTAAAAAGCAATAACGATGTAATTGAATCAAACAGAACAAAACACTCAACCAAGCCTCGTCAGCACGCGCGTAAACCTTCCGCAGACCCTTGGTTTGATAAGCCTTACGAACCAACCATGAATACTGATAACTCGAAGAATCTGTCTAGCATTAATCACAAAGTGCCAGTGGCGGCTTTGTTGGGCGGTTTAAGAGTGAGCAAATAACCCCTACTTATTAAACCAAGTTTCCATTTCTTTTGCTTCAATCGGCGGTGAATAAAAATAGCCTTGCACATTTTTACAGCCACTAGCTGACAAAATATCCGCTTGCATTTGATTTTCTACACCTTCCGCTACCATCTGCAAGCTTAGCGCGTCGCCAAGCGCCACAATGGCTTTCACGATGACACGATCTTCAGCGCTAGTAACCAAGCCATCCACAAAAGTACGATCAATTTTAACTTCATCAACTGCCCAACGTTTAAGATAAAGTAAAGATGAATGTCCCATACCAAAATCATCCAAAGAAATACTAAATCCTGCTTCTTTAATCAGTCGCATGTTTTTCTTAACCGTGTCGCCTTCTTCAAGCAGGGCATGTTCTGTGATTTCAATACACAGCATATCAGGCGAAATGCCATGTTTGGCGGTAATGGTGGTAAGCATTTTAATCAAAGACTCTGAGCGCAGATGACGCGCCGAAATATTGACGGAAACACGCGGTATATTTAATCCCTTATCTACCCACGTTCGCATTTGCTTACAGGTTTCATCTAGAACAAACTCGCCAATTTGATTAATCAGTGACGATTGCTCAGCGATTTTAATAAATTCTAAGGGTGGAATTAGACCACGCTCTGGATGCCGCCAGCGCAGCAAAACTTCCATGCCAGTTAATTGATTTTTTTCATTTTCCACTTGTGGTTGAAACAACACAAAGAACTGATTATCCGTCAGAGCATGGCGAATACCATTTTCCATATCCAGCCATTGGTGTGCTATAAAGTTAAGATTGCTGGTATAAAATTCAAAATCATTTCGGCCATTTTGTTTGGCTCGATACATGGCTAAATCCGCATAGACCACTAATGTTTGTGGGTCAATGGTGTCATCCGGGTAGACACTTACCCCAATGCTCGCGGTGCAATACACGCGCTGCTGTTGAATTTCAAACGGTGTTGAAAATGCAGCAATAATATCGCGCACTAAACGATGTCCATCTTGTGGTGAAGCGCCTTCCATCACCATGACAAACTCATCACCGCCTAAACGACACAAAATATCAGTAGAGCGCGCTTTCTCGGCAATGCGTTTTGTTGCCATAATTAATAGTTGATCACCAGCTTCGTGCCCAAGTGTATCGTTGACTAATTTAAAATGATCTAAATCAAAAAATAGCAGCAACACTTGTTGCCCTGTACGCTCGGCCTTAGCGATAGCATGCTCTAATCGCTGTCTAAACAGACTGCGATTCGGTAGGCCAGTTAACTCATCATGCGAGGCCAAAAACTCCACACGTCGATTAAGTGCCATCATTTCGCTTACATCGCGACCAACCCCTCGATAACCGGTGAACTCCCCCCTATTGCCAAACACGGGCTTACCAGAAACACGTAAATACACTAGCTTGCCTAACTCGTCCGTAAAATGCACCACAAAATCCGCAAAGCGTTTATGCCCTTGCAAAGTTTTGAGCATATCGGTTGAAGTATGGCTATGGCAAGCTTGAGCCAAGTCGGCCAAACTATAAAAATTTAAACCCGCCGGGCCGCCAGTCACAGCGTTAATCTTTAGCTGGTCATCCGACTCCCAAAACCAATCGGCTGAAGCTTCAGCAAAATCTCTAAAACGCGCTTCGCTCTCGATAAGTTTTTGTTTTTCTTCGTTCAACTCCAACAGTTTTTGATCTAGCTTAGAGCGCACCCTTTCAGCATGCTGTTTATCTAATTTTAATGGGCTACCACGGTATAAACCACGGCTTTTAGGTCCACTAGCTACGTCTTTTGACTTCATAACCTCGGCAATAATCGGTAAAAATTCTTCCATCATCATTGGTTTAATCAAAAACTTAGTGGCGCCCAGCGAAATTGCAAAGCGCTCGTCTTGTGGCGTTATGTAGGTGGCGGTATAAAAGATAAACGGGATTTTTTGTAGTGCCTGGTTTTGTTTTACAGCACGACATAAGCCATAGCCATCCATTTCCGGCATCAAAATGTCAGAAATAATTAAGTCTACCGTTTCCGTTTGTAGATGCGATAAAGCCTTAAGGCCATTGTCGAAGCTTACCACTTCATAGCCCCCGCCAGACAATACAGTTTCTAGT
>JANYCB010000053.1 GCA_025360485.1 Methylotenera sp.
CGATGTATGTGCCACATACCCTAAAAATAGTGCGTTATGGCATGGCTACTTGCATGGTGCTGACCTATTTTGTGTATGTGATGATGACTATTAAAGCCTCAAAAGGCTTGGTAGAAGAGGGGCATGCTACCGAGGCTGAAAGTGATATGTTTTTATGCAAAATCGGTTTGCCGAATAGCATGATAGTGGTTTTGATTCAGCTTTTACTGGGGCTGGGGTTGCTGGTAGCTGGCGCAAAAGGTTTTATAAATGGCGTAGAAACGGCTTCACACATCATGGGCATTTCTGCTTTATTGTTATCCTTATTGATTATTCCAATCGCGACAGAATTGCCAGAAAAAGTGAATAGTATTTTGTGGATACGCAAAGGTAAAGATACTTTGGCGTTTGGTAATATCACGGGAGCAATGGTTTTTCAAGGCACATTATTACCTGCTATTGGCATTATGCTGACGCCTTGGGATCCACGCAAAGAGGTGATTTTGGGCATCGTGATCACCCTAGTCGCGGCGCTTTGGATACGTTATTTAATGACCAAAGGTGGCATTAAAGTCTGGCATTTGCTGGTGAATGGTGCGTTATATATCGCTTATTTGGTGCTAGTGCTTAGTTAGCTTTCACTCACATCGTCTTCTGCGTCCGTATCTTCGTCTTTAGCCAAGCCTAACTTGGCTAATCTGTATCGCAAGGTTCTAAAGCTTACGCCGAGCAATTTAGCCGCAGCGGTTTTGTTGTTGTTAGCTTTGGCAAGCGCTTTTAAAATCGCGTTTTTTTCAATATCCTCTAGGTATTCTGGCAAGCCTATTTCCAAATGGTGACCAGGCTCATAGCTATTTTTTTCTACAATTTTAACTTTTAGCTCTTCACCCATAAACAAATCGTCTGAACTAATTTTTTGGCCATCACACAAGGCCAGCGCGCGCTCCAGCATATTTTCTAGTTCACGTACGTTGCCTGCAAAATGTAGTTCTGATATGAGTTTATTCGCGCTTTCTTCGAGCGTAGGTACAGGAACGGATTGTGCCTGACACAGTTTTTGCAATAATTTTTGTGTGAGTTCAGGAATGTCTTCAGGCCGTTCCCGCAGGGAGGGCATTTTGAGTTGGATTACGTTTAAACGATAATATAAATCTTGCCTAAACAAGCCTTGTTCCATTAAGGTACTTAAATTTTTGTGCGTAGCGCTAATAATGCGCACATCCACAGGTTCTTCGGTCGTTCCGCCCACAGCGCGCACTTTTTTCTCTTGAATCGCGCGTAAAAGTTTAACTTGCATGGCAAGCGGTAAATCGGCCACTTCGTCCAAAAATAGTGTGCCGCCAGTCGCTGCTTGAAATAGACCTAAAGTATCTTGCGCAGCGCCTGTAAACGCCCCTTTTTTGTAGCCAAAAAATTCACTTTCCATCAAATTTTCTGGGATTGCACCACAATTGACAGCAATAAAGGCTTTGTCACGGCGCGAGCTATTGCTATGAATCAGTCGTGCGGCTAGTTCTTTACCGCTACCTGATTCGCCGCTAATATACACGGGTGCTTGACTACGTGCGAGTTTTTCAATCATGGTACGCACGTAACCCATGGCGGGTGAATTGCCAATCAAATCTACAGTATTTTGTGTTTCTTTTACATCGGTGCTAGATAATTTCAGCGCAGATTCGACCAGTGGACGTAGTTGCTTAAGTGAGATGGGCTTGGTTAAATAATCAAACGCTCCAGCTTTTAATGCCGAAACGGCATTCTCAGCGCTGCCATAAGCAGTAATTACCGCTACTGGCAAACCGATGTAATTCGCAGAAATATGTTGTACAAGTTCCAAACCTAGGCCATCAGGCAATCGCATATCTGTCAGGCATAAGTTATAGCTTCTGCTAGCTAATAATTGCTTGGCTTCTTCTATATTGCTGGCACTGTCCGCCCTAATATCCATGCGCTCAAGCGTCAATACCACTAGCTCGCGAATATCGGTTTCGTCATCCACCACCAAACAATTAAACTGTTGCGCCATTAAACCTAAACCTTCTTAAGGTGAATTGTAAATTGTGAACCAGAGCCATTGTTTGAATCTAAGGCTTTATATTGCAGTTTGGCGCCATTAGCATCTGCCAGTTCTCGCGCAATATAAAGGCCGAGGCCAGTGCCCGATTTTTCTGTTGTGAAAAATGGCTCAAACAAATGGCTACGCACGCTTTCGTGAATGCCTTCACCATCATCGTTAATATCGATTTGCACTGTTTTAGTTTTGTCTGCCAAAGTAAGCGCTAATTCTAGGCTATTTTCAGTTTTTTTACAGTGGCGCCAGCCATTTTTACACAGGTTCCACAAAATTTGGTTTAAATGCCTGCGATCAAAAGAAATAAGCGTTTCTGCGTTAATGAGGCTTAATTTAAAACAGGTAGCAGGAATTTTTTCGACTGCGCAAAATTGCGTATAAAAATCAAGGATGAAACTTTCTAAATGGATAACTTCTTGATTGGTGCGATCGCGCCGATTGAGTTCTAAAACATCTTTAATAATTTGGTCTACACGTTGCACGTTGTCACTAATAATTTGTAACATGCGCTTGGTGGAAGGATCAGTGTCTTCTTCTTGTAGTAATTGATTGGCGTGACTAATCGCGCTAAGCGGGTTGCGAATTTCGTGCGCAATATTGGCGGTTAAACGACCCAAAGCGGCCAGTTTTACTTGATGCGCCTGCGTTTGCATTTGCGACCAATCTTCAATGAAAATAACCGCGCCCTGGTTACGACTTTTAGGATTGCCGTCTTCGGAAATAGGCAAAAACCGAAGACGTAATTCTCGAGACAGAACGTTAATTTTAAGAATATTTGGTATGGCTGCATTGGTGGGAGCGAAATTGTGAGGTGTTTCAGTATCCTCTAGCCATTGTTGCATCAAATTAGCGATATCGGCTGAAACTTCAGCAAGCGGCCTTTCTTGCCAGTTTTTGGATTCGAGACCGAGTAGTTTTTCGGCCTGAAAGTTGTGATGTTTGATATGAAATTCTTGGTCTACCACTAACACGCCGTCATGCATTTCGTGAGTGATTAACGCGTTAATTTGTGCCATATTTTGTACATCTAAACCACGTTGCGAGGCCAATAATTCACTTTGCTTGGTGCGTTTGGCCAAGCTATAGGCCAGCCAAGCGGTAGCAAAGCAACCTAAGCCGAGCAATGCTGTGGGGGTGTAATTGCTGGAAGAATTATCAATAAATAAAATTCTAAAAGATTGTTCTAATAATATACCTATACTAGCAATAGCCGCATAAAACAAGGCTAAGCGACCTTCGCTGATTAAGCTGGCACTGGCAATCGTAATGATTAATAATAAGCCGACACCGCTTTGGCCATCCTCTTGTGCATGCATCAACATCACAATAAACGCGATATCAATAATGATTTGAATGGGAAGATTGATGTCGATATTGGGTTTCTCGAACCAAGTAAAAATGGCCGAAATAATGCTAAATGCAAAATAGCCTAATACTAATATCGAGAATAAATCGGCTTTAGCATTTTGTAGCCAATTAACGTTATTTAATAAATCTTGTGTCGCCAAAAGCAACAGCGCGATAAGTAATCGATAAGCGTTATAGAGTTTAAGGCTACGCCAACGCGTAGCGGTTATTTTCTTGTCTAGGTTGGCAATTAAATCAATCGCCATACTATTTTTTTAGGCACTCGGGATTATTGCAAATGATTTGGTTGTTTTTGATGATACTTTCACTTTCTGGCACATGGCAACCGCAATTTGCACATTGCACTATTTTTTCTTCTGGCTTTTCTTCAGACTTGATATTTGGCTTGGAATCAGCGCTGGTCGCCATGCGTTTAATCACTTGATACAATATCCAGCCCAAAATAATCAGTATTAAAATGCGTGCCATAAATAATTTCAACTCCAATTGAACCTAGTGCCAGTGAACCAACTATAAGAATTGTAACCAAAACCTAGCGATATACAACCTGTGTATGATAAATATCTCGCTTGGAGAATGCTAAATCTGCACAAAACTTAAAGCTGATATACTGTCATTATCAATTAAATAACAAACCTCATGGCAAGTTCTCAGGAATTATCAGATTTTTTGCGCGAAGTGGAGCGGCGTGCGTTTAAGCAAACGGTTTATGCTGTGCGTGATGACCATGCTGCGCTTGATATTGTGCAAGATGCGATGTTGAAATTGGCGGAAAAATACGCTGATAAACCAGTCACCGAATATCCCATGTTGTTTCAGCGTATTTTGCAAAATACCATGCGCGATTATTGGCGCCGGCAAAAAGTACGCAATCTGTGGACAACGCTACTTTCTTCATTTGGTGCGGGTCAGGATGGTGAAGAAGATCATGATCCGCTTGACTCCATTGATGTGGAAGATGAGAGTACGAATCCGGCTATTCAGTTAGAACGCAGCCAAACCATGCAAATCATCGAAAAAGCAATTGAAAAGCTACCTGCACGTCAACGAGAAGCCTTTGTATTACGTTACTGGGAAGACATGGATGTTGCAGAAACAGCCGAGATGATGGGTTGTTCGGAAGGTAGCGTTAAAACGCATTGTTCCCGCGCAGTACACACCCTCGCCACCTTGCTAGAAAAACAGGGTTTAGGCAGTAGAGCAATATCGCAATTAGGAGCAGGATCATGAGTATAAATAATTTAGAAGAAAATGAATTAGAGGCACAAGCCAAGCAAATCGCGGGCTTGTTAGATGCGCACGCCAAGCGTCTGAGTATGCGTACGCTTAAACAGCTTGAAAATGGCCGCGAACGCGCGGTAAAAGCGCATGCGCAGCAAATCCCTGGCGTTAACGTTAATCGTGATGGTGCATTATCGAGCATTACTGCTTGGACGCAGCATCACCGCATTGCTAGCACGGGCCTAGTATTGGGGGCGATTGTTGCTGGCTTTGTGTTAACACAGTCTTTTAGTCACATAGAGTCAAGCGATGCGTTTTTGTTAGGAGCAGATTTGCCGCCAGAAGCGTTTGTGGATAGAGGATTTGAACCTTCACTCAATAATCAAGCTAAGTTATAATGGCCGAATTCTTAAGAAAACAAGAATAGTGACAGCATGAATAAATTTTTATTATTGATAGCTATAGTAGCTACAAGCTTGCAGGCGAGTAGTTTGGCCTATTCCTTCGAAAACACCATAGTAGCAATGGGCGACATCGGCAGTATTAAATCATCTTTAAATGATAGTGCCGCAAGCGATGCGCCGGTGCAGACATGGAGTCAACTTTCTGATGATGAGCGCAAAGTATTGGCACCATTGGCTTCAGAGTGGAATATCTTAAGGCCTTGGCAACGCGAAAAAATGTTGGATATTGCCAACGATTATCCTAAAATGGATGCGCAAAAACAACAGCGCGTGCAAAAACGGCTGGATAGTTGGAGTCGAATGACGCCTTATGAACGAGAAAATGCTCGAAAGCGCTATCAGCAGTTTCAATCGCTTAGTCCTGAGAAAAAAGACGAAGTGCGTAAGAAATGGTCAGAATATCAAAAGCTACCAGAGACAGAGCGCGCAAAGTTGCGTAAAGACTCCGCCGAATGGGATTACGAGCCTGACCTAGAATAATTTTATATTGGGTCTAGTTTATAGGCGATATATACTAGACTAACCTGCTATTACTTTGATGGTGGGTTTTTTTACATTTAGAATATTTTATGACTGAAAACGCTACCCGCTTGAGACTTTTTGCCGCATGTGTATACGAACTACTATTGCTGTTTGCGCTGTGGATGCTATGTACATGGATTTTTGTACAACTGTTTGGCCAAGTAAAGCAGCCTTATAAGCGTTTGCAATTGCAGCTTTTTTTATGGATAGTAACAGGTATGTATTTTGTTTGGTGTTGGCATAAAACTGGCCAAACTTTGGCGACGAAAACATGGAAAATTAAGTTAGTCAATCAACAAAATTCAACCTTAAGCTTTCAACAGGCCATTGTTCGATACGCGCTGGCAAGCCTATTAATGCTAGTGTTTGGATTGTGGTTTATTTGGGTATTAGTCGATAAAGAGGGTTTATTTTTTCACGATAGACTATTGAAATCGCGCTTTATTTATGTGACTTTGTAAGTTATCTGCGCTCACCGATCTGAGTTCACCTATCTACGTTCAATTATAAACAACAAACTCAAGCCTGCTACTAGAAATAGTATTGTTGGCGTAATTGCGCTCATTAATGGCGGCCAATCGTTTAACACGCCCAAATGAATAAACACGCGATTCATAATTTGGTAAACCACGCCTAGCATCACGCCAATAAAAATCTTGGTACTGGTGCCACCAGTCCGTTGTTGTAAAAAACCAAACGGTAGCGCCAAAATCACCATCACCATACACGCCAGCGGGTAAATCATTTTCGACCAAAGCGCTACTTCGTAACGCGTAGTTTTTTGCTTATTGGTTTCTAAGTGATTGATAAATGAATATAAATTCCATGCTGACATTTTTTCAGGAGCCACTAAAAGTACATTTAATAATTCGGGACGAATCAGTGATTTCCAATTGGCCTTGTTGAAAAACTGGGTGTTGACGTTATTTTTTTCAATTTCTTTGAAAGTGTTAAATTTTGACTGTGTGACATCGCTTAAGCTCCAGCGATCATCGGCGTAATCGCCTTTTTTGGCATTGCTAATGCTGCGTAATTTAAAGTTTTCGTCAAATTCATAAATGTGTACATTCAATAAACTGGCGTCTGGCAGCACGGTTTCAACATTCACAAAGCTGTTGCCATCTTTTACCCATAGACCAGATCTGAAATCTTGTGCCACCACCGAATCTGTTGCTTTTATGCGCATGCGCTGTGCCATTTTTTCGCTAATAGGCGTAATGAGTTCGCCAACAAAAAAAGTGATGACAGTAAATAGCAAGCCAACTTTGAGTAAAATTAGGCCAATATTCAGCAACGATAAGCCGCTGACGCGCATTACAACTAGTTCTGAATTTCGCGCTAGCGTGCCAAGGCTATACATCATGCCTACCAGTACCGCCACTGGTACTACGTCGTATATATGACCTGGAACACTTAGCAGCACAAATACCAACATTTTGCTGATGCCATAGTCACCCTGACCAAGGCTATCAAGTTCTTGAATTAA
>JANYCB010000065.1 GCA_025360485.1 Methylotenera sp.
TTTTACCTTAATGATGGAATAATTTATGAGCATTAAATCAGACAAATGGATACGCCGAATGGCGGAACAGCATGGCATGATAGAGCCATTTGAGCCGAATCAAGTCAAAACATCACCAGATGGGCAACGTATGGTATCATACGGTACTTCTAGCTATGGTTATGATATACGTTGTAGCAAAGAATTTAAGTTGTTTACCAACATCAACAGCACCATTGTTGACCCTAAAAATTTCGACTCAAACTCATTTGTGGAAGTAAATGCGGATTTTTGCATTATTCCACCTAACTCTTTTGCGTTAGCGCGTACTGTGGAGTACTTCCGCATACCACGCAACGTACTCACTATTTGCTTAGGAAAATCGACCTACGCGCGTTGCGGCATCATCGTCAACGTCACCCCATTTGAACCAGAATGGGAAGGTTATGTCACACTAGAATTCAGCAACACCACACCACTGCCAGCCAAGATATACGCCAACGAAGGTTGTGCGCAAGTGCTGTTTTTTGAAGCCGATGATGATGATGTGTGTGAAACCAGTTATAAAGATCGTGGTGGTAAGTACCAAGGCCAAGTTGGCGTGACGCTACCTAAGATTTAATTAAGGATATTGAATGAAATTTCGTTTCCCCGTTGTTATAATTGACGAAGATTTCCGTTCTGAAAATTCTTCAGGCTTAGGCATTCGCATGCTTGCCAAAGCGATTGAGGTTGAAGGTTTTGAGGTGTTAGGCGTCACCAGTTATGGTGATTTAACCTCATTCGCGCAGCAGCAAAGTCGTGCGTCCGCATTCATTCTCTCAATTGACGATAACGAGTTTGTAGAAGAAAACCAAGATGCTTTAGATAACTTACGCAAATTTGTAGATGAAATTCGTTACCGAAATGAAGAAATTCCAATCTTTTTGCATGGCGAAACACGTACTTCACGCCACATTCCAAACGAAATTCTGCGCGAACTTAACGGCTTTATTCACATGTATGAAGATACACCTGAATTCGTTGCGCGCTATATTCTGCGCGAAGCGCGTACTTATTTAGATAGCTTGCCACCCCCATTTTTTAAAGCACTCACCGAATATGCGGCCGATGGTTCATACTCATGGCATTGCCCTGGGCATTCTGGCGGCGTGGCATTTTTAAAATCCCCAGTCGGGCAAATGTTCCACCAGTTTTTTGGCGAAAATATGCTACGTGCAGACGTTTGTAACGCGGTAGATGAACTTGGTCAATTACTTGACCATACGGGCCCAGTCGCGGCGTCTGAGCGCAATGCAGCGCGTATTTACAACTGCGATCATTTGTACTTTGTGACTAACGGAACTTCAACATCCAATAAAATGGTATGGAACAGCACCGTCGCGCCAGGTGACGTGGTAGTGGTAGACCGCAACTGCCATAAATCTGTTTTGCATGCGATTATTATGACCGGTGCGATCCCCGTATTTTTGATGCCAACACGCAATCATTTCGGCATTATCGGGCCAATTCCAAAAAGCGAATTTGAATGGGAAAACATTCAAAAGAAAATCGATCGTAACCCATTTATTGCCAACAAAAAATCCAAACCGCGGGTGCTAACGATTACGCAATCTACCTACGATGGCGTGCTATATAACGTAGAAGAAATTAAAGACATGCTGGATGGCAAAATTGACACACTACATTTTGATGAAGCTTGGTTGCCGCACGCGACTTTTCACGACTTTTATGGCGATTACCATGCCATTGGTGAAGGTCGCCCCCGTTGCAAAGAAAGCATGGTGTTCTCCACGCAATCTACCCACAAACTGTTGGCTGGCTTAAGCCAAGCAAGCCAAATTTTGGTACAAGATGCCGAAAACAACAAGTTAGACCGCGATATATTTAATGAAGCCTATTTGATGCACACCTCAACCAGCCCGCAATATGCTATCGTCGCCAGCATTGATGTCGCTGCGGCCATGATGGAAGCGCCTGGCGGCACAGCTTTAGTTGAAGAAAGCTTGATGGAGGCTTTAGATTTCCGCCGCGCGATGCGCAAAGTGGATGAAGAATGGGGTGCTGACTGGTGGTTTAAAGTATGGGGGCCGAATGATTTATCTGAAGAAGGTCTAGAGGAACGCGAAGCTTGGATGTTACACGCCAACGAAGCTTGGCACGATTTTGGTGATTTGGCACCAGGCTTCAATATGCTAGACCCCATCAAGGCGACCATTATCACCCCAGGCTTGGATATTAAAGGCAATTTTTCTGATAAATTTGGCATCCCAGCAGCTATTGTCACCAAATACTTGGCGGAGCACGGCGTAATTGTAGAAAAAACTGGTCTTTATTCGTTCTTTATTATGTTCACTATCGGCATTACCAAAGGCCGCTGGAACACGCTAGTAGCGGCTTTACAGCAATTTAAAGATGATTATGATAAGAACCAGCCGCTTTGGAAAGTATTGCCAGAGTTTATCCAGAAACAACCACGTTACGAAAAAGTGGGTTTGCGTGATTTATGCGACCAAATCCATGCCGTGTATAAGGCTAATGATGTGGCACGCTTAACCACCGAAATGTATCTATCTGACATGGTGCCCGCCATGAAACCGACCGATGCATTTGCCAAAATGGCGCATCGTGAGATTGACCGCGTGCCGATTGATGAGCTCGAAGGTCGCGTGACTGCCGTGTTACTGACGCCATACCCGCCTGGCATTCCGTTATTAATACCAGGCGAACAATTCAACAAAGTGATTGTGAATTACCTTAAATTTGCGCGTGAATTTAACGAGAAATTTCCAGGATTTGAAACCGATAACCACGGCTTAGTGAAAGAAATTGTTGATGGCAAGGCAGTTTATTACGTAGATTGTGTAGAAAAATAACTTTTATTTTCCTAGGTTTTTTTAAGATAAATTAAATCGCTATATTCAAGACCACTCATTGAAACGTGGTCTTGTTTATCATTCAATTGCCATTCGCCCAAGTGGATTTCTGGAAAAAACACATCACCTTCGTACGCTCCCTGCACTTCGGTAATATAGAGTTTATTTGCTAATTTCAGACCATCTTTGTATAACTCCGCCCCGCCGATTAAAAAAGGCTCAGCATCACCAGAACATAGCATCAGAGCGGATTCCAGCGTATATGCAATTAACACATCTTCAACTTTATATGATTTATTACGCGTGACAATTACTGTGGTACGCTCAGGAAGCAGGCGACCAAGTGATTCATAAGTCTTGCGCCCCATAATAATGTGATGTCCCATAGTAAGCGCGCGAAAACGCTTTAAATCCTCGGGCAGATGCCACGGCAAGGTGTTGTTGATTCCAATCACACGATTTTTTGCAAAGGCGACAATGAGCGAAAGTGCTTTCATCAGGTTATTATACAAGTCTTGCTACACGCTGATTCTACTTTCTGTAATTTAGTACGAAATTTTTACTTAAAAAAATTGTCCAATTCTGCTTGCAAATAACTTATCCAAAATCTTTTTTAAAACTGCTATTGATAGGCTTTGCGCTAGCCATGTTGCCACTACTGGTGGCGTTTGTGAATGCCAATCTTTATTTTGGCAAGCTCACCAAACAAAGCTTGTTTAACATGTCGCAGGCGGTTGAAACCACGCGTGCAAGCCGTGTGTTGATGGAAGAACTTACCATTATGGAGCGTAGCGCGAGACAGTATTTTGTGTTGCACGATAAATTGTTATTAAGCAATTATCTCAATGCACACGCTAGGTTTAATTCCGCTATTCATGCCCTATCACAACAACCTATCACCCTGGCACAACAGCCGCAGTTACAAGATTTTGCAAAACAAGAATCCACCTTATTTAGCACGATAAGCCAGGCCAATGACGCGATAACTTTTGACCAAACCATGACGGATTCATTTGCCGAGCTAACCAATAAATCAACAGAAATTATAAATAAAAACAATCAGTTAATCGATAATGAATCTGCACTCTTTAAGGCTAAAATTGTCAAAACGCAGCGTATATTATTTTGGCAAACACTCACGCTAATACCTTTAGCCATTTTGATTGCGGGTTTTATTACTTGGATGATTGCACGGCCGGTTCGCCGCATGGATGCTGCCATCCACCAGCTTGGCAAAGGTAATTATGCGCATGAAATAGAAATTAATGGGCCCGGCGATTTGCGCCAACTTGGGTCTAGATTAAACTGGTTACGTGTTGAGCTAAAGGATTTACAACAGCAGAAACAGCGATTTTTACAGCAGGCTTCACACGAACTTAAAACGCCTCTTACAGCCATAAGAGAAGCAAGCGAGCTACTACATGATGGGGTAGGCGGTGCGCTAAGCTCGCAGCAAATCGAAATTATGACTATTTTGCGTGAAAATAGCCTGCGCTTACAAAATATGATTGAAAATCTGCTCAATTACACCAAAATTCAATTCAATGCGTCGAAACTAAATCCATCATTACTGACTCTTAATGATTTGATAACTGAAATTATTCAAGCCTATGCCTTATCTATCTCTCACAAAAATATTGTAATACATCAATTAGTTAACAATATTACGCTGAAGGTAGATAAAGAAAAATTACAGGCTGTGATTGATAATTTAATTTCTAATGCGGTGAAATTTACACCCAATGACGGCCAAATAACGATACGTGCAGCTGAAGGTAAAAATAAGGTTACCATAGAAGTGCAAGATACAGGACCAGGCGTGAACGAGGCAAATAATGCTGGCTTGTTTAACCCGTTTTATCGTGGCAAACCACCAGACAATAACCTTGTTAACGGCAGCGGTTTAGGCTTATTTATTGCAAAAGAAGCAGCAAGTGCGCTACAGGCAGAGCTTGTATTATTGCCATCAAAACAAGGGGCACATTTTGTATTACATTTACCAGCTTCAACCCTAAGCACATGAGTATTAAAAAATTACTTACCGTGCTTAGCTTGTCTATAACGCTTGTTGCGTGTGTAAGCCAGGTAAGCAAACTCAATTCAGATAAACTTAACACTGATGTTAGATCAGCGAATGGTGTCAAGCTTATCCCGACTAAAAACAGTGATGCGAGCGAATTTTTAAATTTTGCTGAAAGCTATGCAAATTTGCCTATTGATATGCAAAAGCAAGAACTTGCGAATACCAATCAAGCATTGGCTCTAAATCCAAATGATTTATTGCATCGAATGAAATTGGTCATGATCTATGGTTTGCCCAGCAGCAGCCTACTTGACACGCCTAAAGCACAAAACTTACTTCAACAAATTTTGCAAGAGAATATTTTGGTGAATACGCAATTGGCGTATGCGCATGTATTGTTTGATTATTTAATTGCCGTGAACAAAGTGAATAAGGGAAATAAAGATGACCAAAAACGTGCGGACATGCTGCAACAAAAGAATGAAGCTTTACAGCAAAAGTTAGAGTCTGCGCAGCAAAAGCTTGACGAGCTTAAAAACATAGAAAAATCCATGGGAGAGCGCGATCCTGCGCCACACAAGTAAGATTTTAATTAAAAATGACTAATGCCATTTTAATCGTAGACGATGATGCAGACATTCTAAAATTATTAGAAATGCGGCTAGTCGCCAATCAATATACTGTCACTACAGCACACTCAGCATCCGAAGCGCTGGCCATATTCCATATTAACCCTGCAGCGCTGGTAATAAGCGATTTGCGCATGCCCGATATGGATGGTTTCTCCTTATTTCAGGCAATTCATGCACTCGAGCCAACTGTGCCGTTTATCTTACTCACTGCGCATGGCTCTATTCCAGAAGCCGTCAATGCTACACAGCAAGGCGTATTTGGCTTTTTAACCAAGCCTTTTGATAGCAATGAGCTATTAAGACAAGTCGCAAGCGCTTTAAAAACCAGTACGCACAGCAAACAACACAGCGAAAATGACACTTGGCGCGACACCATCATTAGTCGCAGCGCTCCGATGGAAAGCCTGTTAGCACGTGCGAAATTAGTCGCCGCATCAGATGCAAGCGTGCTGATTCAAGGCGAAAGTGGTTCTGGTAAAGAGTTACTAGCACAAGCGATCCACTTGGCCAGTCCGCGCCATGAGCGACCTTTTGTAGCTATTAACTGTGCCGCTCTGCCAGAGGCATTATTAGAATCAGAACTATTTGGCCATAGCAAAGGCGCCTTTACGGGTGCCACGCGTGATCACCAAGGTTTAATTAAAAACGCCGATGGCGGAACGCTATTTTTGGATGAAATTGGCGATATGCCACTTGCGATTCAAGCCAAATTATTACGCGCCTTACAAGAGCGTGTGATTCGACCTGTAGGCGCCAACAAAGATATTGCGATTGACGTGCGCGTGATTTGTGCAACGCACAAAAATTTAATCGAAGAAATGCAAGGAAATAGATTCCGAGAAGATTTATATTACCGTATTAATGTAGTGAGCTTAGAGATTCCTGCCCTAGCAACACGTCGTGAAGACATTCCATTATTAGCCAATTATTTTATGGCAAATTTAAGCAAAAAATATCGTAAAAAAATCAATGGATTCGCGCCAGAAGCGCTTGAAATCATGCTCGCCGCGTCATGGCCAGGCAATGTCAGGCAATTACAGAACACGATAGAGCAAGTAGTTGTGCTATGTACTGGCTCAATTATTACAGCTGCACTGGTTCAAAAAGCGCTGGAAGATAACGTTGCGCCTATGGTTTCATTTGAGCACGCGCGCAATAATTTTGAGCAACAATACTTAATTAATTTGCTCAAAGCCACGCAAGGCAATGTCACTCAAGCTGCTCGCGTGGCGGCTCGCAACCGTACCGATTTCTATAAATTGCTACAGCGACATCATATCAACCCCATACTTTTTAAGACTGTAGATTTTTCTGAATAATGTCGCCATTCGGCGACAAAAAAAATCGTTATCTTTCAGCTAGTTAAGTCAATTCAGAAAATACCTGTCGCTAATTAACGACATATTTCAACTTCTGCAATTCCACCAATTTACCTAAGCAATTGATTTTATTTAAAATTTTATTCTGGTATGGCAATTGCTATTAATCACTTACTGCAAGCAATTAATGCAGTAACCATTTAAATTGTTGAGGAGTTATTCATGTTGAAATTAAATATTTCGAAACCTACCTACAAAACTATTGCCATGACTGCATTGGCAAGTCTATTTTTCTGCGGTGTTACAGCGCAATCTGTAATGGCTGAAACCAAAGTTGCCGATAGTAAATCCACTGCAAAGGATGCAGGGGCACCTGTCGATCTTGATTTTAAAAAACTTGATGTGAATGGTGATAATAAAATTTCACTCAAAGAAGCGGTTAAAGATAAAGCGTTAGCGTCTAGCTTTGATGTAACTGATATGAATAAGGATGGCAGCATTACGGCCGATGAGTATGCAAGCTATAAGGCTGGCAAGAGCATGGATAGTGCTGGCGCTCCTCCTAATGCTAGTACTTCAAGCACTACGCCACCTGCAACTACGCCATAGCATTAGTTTAAATTCTACAATCTTCCCCTTAAGGTTATAGAATTGGCCACACTGTTTTGCAGTGTGGCCTTTTTTATCAATATCAAACTGCTACGACGCCTTTAATGGCAGGATGTGGATCATAATTTTCCAGCACAAAGTCTTCAAACTTGAAGCTGAAAATATCCGCCACTTTTGAGTTGATTTTCATTTGTGGAAGCGGCCGAATATCACGCGAGAGTTGCTCGTTTACCTGTTCCATGTGATTGGTATAAATATGTGCATCGCCTAAAGTGTGCACAAAATCACCCAACTTTAAGCCACATACTTGCGCCACCATCATCGTGAGTAACGCGTAAGAAGCAATATTAAATGGCACGCCAAGGAATATGTCGGCACTACGTTGATACAACTGGCAACTTAATTTGCCTTCAGCCACATAAAACTGAAAAAACGCGTGGCAAGGTGGCAATTTCATTTGGTCTACATCCGCGACATTCCAAGCTGAAACAATCAACCGACGCGAATCTGGATTTTTCTTAATCGCACTGACCACTTGTGTAATTTGGTCGATATGCGTGCCATCAGGCTTAGGCCAGTTGCGCCATTGGTAGCCATATACAGGGCCTAGATTGCCATTTTCATCAGCCCATTCATCCCAAATGCGTACTCCGTTTTCTTTCAGGTAGGCAATATTTGTGCTGCCTTGCAAAAACCACAACAACTCATGAATAATCGACTTTAAATGTACTTTTTTGGTAGTCAGTAAGGGAAAACCCTCGTTTAAATCGAAACGCATTTGATAACCAAATACTGAAATTGTGCCAGTGCCAGTACGGTCTTCTTTCTTATTACCGTGCGTTAATACATGATTTAACAGGTCATGATATTGCTTCATTATTACTCCTTAGACTCAACGAATCTACTGTGCAAATAATCTAGTCTTTATCAACGTTATTAATCGCTTCGAAAAGCTTTTGAATTAACATAAATGGTAACAACAAAATAGCCACTACAAACGCAAAACCACCACCGATTATGGTGGGTATTGCCTTATAGAAGATAAAATACCAGAGGTTGTTTAAAAATTTCATTATTTTCATGGTCGATTCAACTTTTTTAACCATCAAGATTTTTTTAAGAGCAAGCGTAGGATGGGTTAAGCAACGCGATACCCTTAACATTGTAAAACACTCGTTGAATTTATCAGCTAAAATTTGCACACATCGTTTTGTGGGTATCACTTTGTTCAAATTACATTATGCCTACTTAATTACTACTCCTTAGATTCAATAAGCCTATATATTCTTCTCAATATATGCTTTTATTTCGTCTGTGCTTGCTTCCATCACCGTGAATTTTTGCGGCAGGTTTTCAATGCCTTTTAGCGAATATGGTCTCGGCGGCACTACACCCAGTGCTTCAACCAAGGCATCTTCAAATTTAGCTGGTAGCGCGGTTTCTAGCACTACCATCGGCGTGTTTGCTTGTCTCAGTTCAAGCGCTACTTTTAAGCCGTCAGCCGTATGCGTATCTATCACCACGCCATATTTCGCTTTGGTTTCACGTATTGTTTGCATACGATTTGCGTGATTACTACTACCAGATACAAATCCATAATCAGCGAGTTTTGGCATCAACATGGCCAAATCAAATGCGCCGCCTTTATCAACACTCGCCCATAGCTCGCGCACTTTTGCGCTATCTTTTCCAACAAGATCAAACACAAAACGCTCAAAGTTTGAAGCCTTGCTAATATCCATTGAAGGGCTACTGGTATGGTATGTGTTGGCTGAACCGCGCGGCTTGTAAACCCCAGTTTTAAAGAACTCGTCTAACACATCATTTTCATTTGTCGCGACAATTAATTTATCTATCGGCAAGCCCATCATACGGGCAATATGCCCTGCGCAAACGTTACCAAAATTGCCACTTGGGACTGCGAAATCTACTTTTTGTGTATTGTTTTTAGTGACCGCAAAGTAACCCTTAAAGTAATACACTACTTGCGCAACGATACGACCCCAGTTAATAGAGTTGACCGCACCGATTTTGTATTTAGCTTTAAAAGCGGCATCATTGGAAACTGCTTTTACCATATCTTGGCAGTCATCAAACACGCCATTGACCGCGATATTAAAAATGTTGTCATCTTGCAAGCTGAACATTTGTGCCGTTTGAAAGCGGCTCATTTTTTTATGCGGACTCAGCATAAATACGCGCACGCCTTTTTTGCCGCGCATGGCATATTCCGCCGCACTGCCTGTGTCACCCGATGTTGCGCCTAAAATATTAGTCGTTTCACCTGTTTTAGCCAGCACGTACTCAAACAAATTGCCCAACAACTGCATGGCCATGTCTTTAAAAGCGAGCGTAGGGCCATTAGAAAGGCTTAATAGGTACAAGTTGTCTTCTAGCTTAAGAATGGGAGTAATGTCTTCCGCATTCTGCCCTGCACGGGTAAAACTATACACCTCTGCCGTATAGGTTTTATCGATAATCGCTTTTAAATCACTCGCTGGAATATCATCAATCAGGCGACTTAGGATAGCAAATGCCAAATCACGATAATTCATGCCGCGCATGCTGGTTAAATCGGCATCAGTAAATTGTGGATAGGTTTCTGGCAGGTATAAGCCACCATCTGGCGCTAAACCGCCCAATAAAATTTCGCTAAAATTGAGTGCAGGCGATTGCCCGCGAGTAGAAATATACTTCATTATTTACTTAGCCTAATAATTACTTACCAAGTTCTTCCATACGAATTTTAATCAACTTGCCGACAATCGCGGGCAACGCTTCAATCTCCGCAATGCCTGCATCCATATTTTTTTCTTGCGTGATGTGTGTCAAAATTACAATATCGGCTTCGGTTTCGTTGTCATCTGGTTCTTTTTGCAGCATCGCATCAATAGAAATGTTTTTATCAGCCAAAATCTTGGTAACGCCAGCAAGCACGCCGGGCTTGTCACTCGCGCGTAAGCGCAGATAATAAGCAGAATTAATTTCACCGATAGGCAACACTGGCAAATCAACCACGCTATTGGGTTGGAACGCCAAGTAAGGCACACGCTGCTCAAAAGTTGCACTGCTTAACCGCGCCACATCCATTAAGTCGGCAACAACAGCACTGGCAGTGGGTTCTGCGCCTGCGCCTGCACCATAATAAAGCGTTGGGCCAACGGCATCGCCCTTCACGACCACAGCATTCATGGGTCCGTTTACGTTAGCGATTAAGCGTTTTTCCGAAATCAAGGTCGGGTGCACGCGTAGCTCAACGCCTTTATCTGTGCGCTTGGTAATGCCCAGCAATTTCACACGATAGCCGAGTTCTTCAGCATATTGAATATCGGTCTGTTGCAGTTTGGTAATGCCCTCAGTATAAGCTTGCTCAAATTTCATCGGCATACCAAATGCAATGGCCGACATAATCGTGAGTTTGTGTGCGGCGTCAATGCCTTCCACGTCAACCGTTGGATCTGCCTCGGCATAGCCCAAGCGCTGCGCTTCGGCAATCACATCTTGATACGCCAAACCTTTTTCGCGCATTTCTGTGAGAATAAAATTAGTTGTGCCATTGATAATACCCGCCACCCATTCAATTTTGTTCGCGCCTAAACCTTCACGCAGTGCTTTAATGATCGGAATGCCGCCTGCAACTGCCGCCTCAAATGCCACAATCACGCCCGCTTTTTGAGCAGCAGCGAAAATCTCGTTGCCATGCAAAGCAAGCAGCGCCTTGTTGGCAGTCACAACGTGTTTGCCATTTTCGATGGCTTTCAGCACTAATTCTTTGCTTAAGGTGTAACCGCCGATAAGCTCAACCACCACATCCACTTTTGGGTTGCTCACTACTGCAAATGCATCGCTAGTCACAACCACATCGCTACCAGTCAAGGTTTTAGCGTGGTCAACATTTCTATCGGCCACTTGCACCACGTTAATCGCCACGCCAGCACGGCGTGTGATTTCAGCCGCATTGCGCGTTAAAACCTTATATGTACCGCCGCCAACAGTGCCTATGCCTAACAAACCTACATTCAAATGCTTCAAGCTTTTGCTCCATCTAATTTTGAATCATGTTTTTTTCTATAATTTTCTAAAAATCTGGCAATGCGTTTAATCGCTTCGGTCAAATCATCCACATTCGGTAAAAACACCACACGGAAATGATCAGGCGTCTTCCAATTAAAGCCTGTGCCTTGCACTAACAATACTTTTTCTTCTAACAATAAATCTAAAATAAATTGCTGATCATCTTTGATTGGATAGATTTTTGGATCTAACTTTGGAAACAAATACATCGCCGCTTTTGGCTTAACGCAAGTCACACCAGGAATCGCAGTCAGCATTTCATAAGCCAAATCGCGCTGCTTGCAAAGCCTGCCACTAGGCGCAACTAAATCATCTATACTTTGATAGCCACCCAGCGCAGTTTGAATTGCCAATTGGCCTGGCACATTGGCGCAAAGCCGCATAGAGGCTAGCATGTTCAAACCTTCAATATAATCGCTGGCATGGTCTTTATCGCCAGAAATCACCATCCAACCCGCTCTGTAACCACACGCGCGATAATTTTTTGATAACCCATTAAACGAAACAAACAACACATCATCCGCAAGTGAAGCCATCGCCACATGCTTGGTTTCATCGTAAAGCACTTTGTCGTAAATCTCGTCGGCAAATATGACTAAATGATTGCGGCGTGCAATATCGATAATGCCGAGTAAAGTTTCATTTGGGTAGAGCGCGCCAGTAGGATTATTCGGGTTAATCACCACAATGCCACGCGTATTGGCGGTGATTTTCGCTTCCATGTCTTTTAAATCGGGCAACCAACTAGTCGCCTCATCACACATATAATGCCGCGCTGTGCCGCCAGCAAGCGTCACGGCAGCTGTCCACAATGGATAATCTGGCATAGGAATCAACACTTGGTCGCCATTATTCACCAGCGCCTGCATGGCCATCACAATGAGTTCAGAAACGCCATTGCCGATAATAATGTCATCGACCGTTACACCTGCAATGTGCTTGCTTTGCGTGTAATGCATAATGGCTTTGCGCGGCTCGAACAAACCTTTGCTATCGGTATATACGCCCGATTTCCCCATATTGCGAATCACGTCTTGCTGAATTTCTTCTGGCACCTCAAACCCAAACACGCCAGGGTTGCCGATGTTGAGCTTAATTATGCGCTGGCCTTCATCTTCCATTTGGCGGGCGCGCTGCAGCACCGGGCCACGGATATCGTAGCAAACGTTAGCAAGCTTGTTGGATTTGAGTAATGGCGACATGAGAGATTAATTTTTGCTTTTAAAAGCGCAGTTTATAAAGGTGTAAGTTTACATTAGAATAAGCCTTTCACTCAATGAAAGCCTGCGCGCAAAGCAAGATGAAACTCCATTTAACCACCGCAGAAAATCAACATTTAATTACAGGCTACGGTGCTGACTATATAGAAATCAACAAACAGCGTTATCCACAGAATTTAATTGTGATGGCAGATAAGCTTATTTTAGATTGGCAAGCGACTGATTTTGCCAGCTTGGAAGGAGCGCATTTTGCGCAGATTGTAGATTTAAATCCAGAAGTGGTATTGTTAGGCACGGGCGAAAAACACCAGTTTTTACACCCTAAAATTTACCAAAACCTTGCCGCGCAAGGCATTCCGCTAGAATGCATGACCACCGCCGCAGCGTGTAGGACTTATAACTTTTTAATGAGTGAAGGCCGTAATGTGGCGGCAGCGTTGATTTTATAAATAATAACAATTGGAGACAATCAGCATGAAACCAAACAACTTATGGATAACAAAGATTGCAGAATTTGGGTTGTTACTGTTATTTACATTTACCATCACTGCCTGTGCTGGAGTATCAAACTACGGCGATACAAACACCAACTGGAAAGAAGAAGTGGCGTTACATAATGGTCAGACAATCATCGTTAAGCGTACTGTCAAACGTGGTGGTAGACGCGAGCCAGCACAAGCGCCTAATGCCATATATGAATCACTGACTTTTACTCCCCCCAATAGCCACCAAACTGTTCTTTGGGAAGATAAAAAAACGGAAGATATGGGTAATACAAATTTCCGCCCACTGCTGCTGGATATTGTGGATAGTACGCCCTATCTTGTCACCAATGCTTCAGGTTGTTTGTCTTACAACAAATGGGGCAGGCCAAACCCGCCTTACGTTATTTTTAAATACGACAGTAAGGCTTGGCAACGTATCACTATACAAGAGCTGCCTGCGCAATTGACAACGCCGAATCTGATTGTTAACTCAGCAGATACCGTGGCGGCTAAAGCGGGTAGTAATTTAATAACAGCAAGCACGATTAAAAATATTAACAGTGATTTAATACACAAAGAGTACAAAACCATTCTGCGCGAGCCGGTGGAAAATGCAGGGGGTAGAGGTTGTCCAGAAATGGTGTTTTATAAAGGTGCATGGATTGGCCCTGGAGATTCTATTGGTAAGAGAATGATGGACAGTCGCGATAAAAAACTTAATAAAGGGGATAGCAAGTGAACAATACAATCGATTTGGCCTTAATGGCGGGTGCTTCTTATATTTCAAACCGTCCAGAAATAAATAGACTGTCTACTCCAGAAGGATGGAGCATAATTTCTGCCCCCGACTCTTATGTAAGGAATCCAGCCTCTGGCTTCGAAGCCGTCTCCTTTGTCAACGGCTCTGAAATCGTCATCTCCTTTGCCGGCACAGCCCGCGTAGGGCGGATGAGCGTAGCGTTATCCGCCGAATGAAAACCTCATGATACCCGCTATTGCCAATTAAAACCTTTTCCAGAACCACTTCCGGCGGATAACGCTACACTCATCCGCCCTACAAGCCGCATGGATACTTATTTTCAGGGCATATTTATTTTTCAGGGCTTAACGTGAGTTGCAAACCCTTATCTGTCACCACCATATCTTTTGGACTATAGCTGGTACCGCCAAATTTCAAATCTTCCGGCTTCACGGTATAGAGCGTTAAGCCGTTCAGCATTTCGCCGCCCACGGTTTTGGCGAGCGAGTTAAATAAATCGTTAAATTTACCATTTGCACCATTAAAGCTGATGTTTTCGATTTTCGGGTCGTCCAGCACCACCTTGCTGGTGGCCGCATCGAAGCGCAATTTGCCGGAAATGCCCAGCTTACCCGTCATGCTTTCATCGAACATTTGGCTGGAAAGTTTGCTATCCATGGTCGTTATCATGCGGCCGCTGGCTTTATCGAAAGTGACGACGGAATTGGATAAATTGACATCGAACACTTTAAGCAGCGAGATGGGCAGCGCGAGTTTTTCATTCAATTTTTGCGCGATTTGGTCGCCGGTCACGTTTACTGTGCGGTCGCCGCCTAAGGTCGCACAACCAGAAATAAATGATAGTAAAATCAATAAGGTAAGAAATAATTTTGTTTTCATTTTTTATCGCCTTTTATCAATTACGATACAAAAATTATTACGGACAGTCTACAAAAAAGCCGAATAATGGGATGAAGTGCAAGACGCACGGAACGCAAAAACCGGAATGTACACGCAGTACATGAGGATTTTGAGTACCGCGCAACGCAGCAATTCGCCCTGTATTCGCTTTTTAACGCGCGCTAAAGGTTTTTGGTAGACAGCGTTAATGTGGCATTGGTGCCACCAAATCCAAAACTATTCGATAACGCAGTTTCGATTTTTACGTTATCAATACGCTTGGTGGCAATAGGCAAGCCCTCTGCAGCGGGGTCTAAGTGTTCGATATTGGCAGAAGCGGCGATGAAATTATTTTCCATCATAATTAGAGTATAAATCGCCTCGTTCACACCCGCCGCGCCTAGCGCGTGGCCGCTGAGTGATTTGGTTGAGGCTATCGCAGGCAGTTTGCCATATTGTCCATTAGCAAAAACACCACGAATCGCTTCTAGTTCTTTGGTGTCGCCCACTGGCGTACTTGTCCCGTGCGTATTAATGTAATCGACGTGGTCAATACCTTCTAACGCAAGTTTCATACAGCGCTCTGCGCCCTCGCCGCTTGGTGCGACCATGTCATAACCATCTGATGTTGCGCCGTAACCAACCACTTCGGCATAAATTTTCGCGCCGCGTTTTTTGGCATGTTCATATTCTTCTAACACTACAATGCCGCCGCCACCAGAAATCACAAAGCCATCACGGTCGACATCATAAGTACGGCTGGCCTTTTCAGGTGTATCGTTATATTTACTGCTGAGCGCACCCATAGCATCAAACAACAAACTCATTGTCCAATGTTCTTCTTCGCCGCCACCAGCAAAAATAATATCTTGCTTGCCCATTTGAATTTGCTCAACGCCGTTACCAATGCAATGTGCGCTAGTAGAACAGGCCGAGCTGATGGAATAATTAACGCCTTTAATCTCTGCGTCCGTGGCCAAGCAAGCCACAATGCCGTTAGACATGGTTTTGGTGACCATATAAGGCCCTACTCTTTTTGCACCTTTTTCGCGGAAAGTATCAGTAGCTTCCAGCATGCTTTCTGTTGAGGTGCCGCCAGCACCCACAATCATGCCGGTGCGGATATTCGAAACCATGTCATGCGGTAAACCCGAGTCAGCAATCGCTTCTTGCAACGCAACCCAAGTATAGGCATGGCCTTTAGCCATAAAGCGCATCAGCTTACGGTCAATTAAACCTTCCAAATCCAGCTTAACATTGCCCGCCACATGCGAGCGAAAGCCACGATCCGCATATTCCTGCTGAAACGTAATACCAGAGCGGCCTGCATGCAAGCTATCTTTTACTTCTGCTTTATTATTGCCAAGGCTAGAAACTATGCCTAAGCCCGTAATGACGACACGACGCATTTCGTGCTCCCTCAAATTAATTCTTTATTCTATTCAACAATTATTAAGAATTTTGTATTAAAAATTGTCTGTTCTAGTAAATAAACCTACACGCAAATCATTGGCCACATAAATTTCGCGGCCATCTAAACTCATGCTGGCATCAGCCACACCCATGACCAATTTACGCATAATCACGCGTTTTAAATCAATAGTATAAGTCGCCATTTTGGCTGTTGGCAACACTTGGCCGGTAAACTTAACCTCGCCCGCACCTAGCGCACGACCACGGCCTAGGCCACCTGCCCAACCTAGGTAAAAGCCAACCAATTGCCACATGGCATCTAAACCCAAACAGCCTGGCATCACGGGGTCGCCCGTAAAATGGCACTCAAAAAACCATAAATCTGGCGTTATATCCAACTCGGCAATCATTTGCCCATTGCCATATTTACCACCATCTTCGGTAATTTTCACAATGCGATCAAACATTAGCATGGGTGGCAATGGCAATTGTGCATTACCTTCGCCAAACATTTCGCCCCTGCCGCATTTAAGTAATTCTTCCTTGGTAAAACTTGGTTGTTTTGTAAGATTTGGTTGCTTTGTCATTTAATTTATACTTTATGATTTGGTATTTATGCTATTTTCGCTGGAAAATGGATTTAACGAAAGCCCTAAATTTTAATCATCAAATTTTATGGGTATACAAATCTGTATACACTTTTCATTTTTTCATTTAATATAATTACTAAATTAGTTTTCATTTAACCATTTAATTTTTAGGAAAATTCAATGAGCGATCGTCAATTGGCCGAGTGGCGTCAACATGCGCTAACTTTAGAAACCGAAGTCAATAAGGTCGTGGTTGGGCAGGCAAACCCTGTGCGACTCATTACCATCGCGATTTTCGCGCGTGGCCATGTGTTGCTTGAAGGCGATGTGGGTGTAGGTAAAACCACGCTGCTGCGCGCTTTTACGCGCGGCATCGGTGGTGGCTACCAGCGTATTGAAGGTACCATTGACTTAATGCCTAACGATTTGGTGTACCACACCTATTTGGGCGAAGACGGCAAACCGCACGTAAGCGCAGGCCCATTACTGATGTCTGGCGAAAATTTAAGCGTATTTTTCTTTAACGAAATTAACCGCGCCCGCCCGCAAGTGCACTCATTGTTGCTACGCGTGATGGCCGAGCGCACCCTGTCTGCTTTCAACAAAGAACATACCTTCCCTCATATGATTGTGTTTGCTGACCGTAACCAAGTAGAGCGTGAAGAAACATTTGAAATTCCTTCTGCCGCGCGCGACCGCTTTATGATGGAAATACCTATTCTTGTGCCAAATGATGACGCTATTATGTCTGACTTAATGTTTGATACGCGCTTTCATAATGCAGATGCCTTAATCGACACGGTTAAAGCCGATGTGTTGCAGTTTGACCAGTTAAATGGCTTTTCTAGCGTCATTCAAAAAAGTGTGGCCGCATCGCCTACGTTAGAAAAATATGCACTTAATTTGTGGAAAGCTACGCGCAACCCAACTGAATACGGCGTAAAAGTCACCAATGTAGACATGACTCGTCTAGTGCTTGCAGGTGCCAGCCCACGCGGTATGAGCATGATGTTGCGTGCAGCCCGCGTGAATGCCTGGCTAAACGAACGCACAGCCATTACGCCAGACGATATTCACGCCGTATTTCACGCAACAGTGGCGCATAGAATAGTGTTTAGCCCTGTGTATGAAATGCGCCGCACCGAAATCGCGCGCGAAATGTTGAGCAATATATTAAATGCGGTTGCAGCGCCTTAAATTTCAAGTCCATGTCTATCGAAGATATAAAAGAGTTTAGCTACCACATCGGTTGGCGCAACCGCGGCCGCCATCCTGGTCGTCATGCCAGCACGCAACGCGGCATGGGCATGGAATTTATCGGCCATACTTCACTGCTTAATTACCCCGATCCGCGCCGCATTGACCTGCGTCAAACCCTGCGCGACCCGATGGAGCAGGTATTTGTGCGGCTTTTCAACCAAAAAAGCGCCACACCTGTTTTTGTGATTTGCGATTTATCGGGCAGTATGAACTTTGGTGCAAAAGAACGCAAAATTCGCAAAGCGGCTGATATTGCTGAATCAGTCGCACGTTCTGCCACACGCAACGCCGATCCGTTTGGTTTTGTAGGTTTTGATGACGTTGTGCGCGAAGACTGGATTAGCACTGCATCTTTCAAATCCCATCGTGCGATTGAGCTGGCCGAGCGCTTAAAAGAATATCACCCTGAGCCTGTTTCTGGTGCGGGTATTGGCGATGTATGGCGCTATTTGCCGCGCGAACGCTCATTGGTGTTTATGATTTCTGATTTTCATATGCCGTTAACTCAGCTTGAAGGTGCGTTATCGAATTTAACGCGCCACCATATCGTACCCGTCGTGCTGTGGGATGCAGATGAATATACCAATCTGCCCGAAAACGGGATTACGTCAGTGACAGACCCAGAATCTGGCGCTAAACGCACACTGTTTTTACGTAAAAACTATCGCAACAAAATTATTGAATCGTTTGAGGCGCGTCGTAAAGCCATTTACAAAATTTTCATGGAATTCGATATGCCACCCTTTTATGTAGAAGGCGATTTTGATGCAGACATGCTGACTGAATACTTTCATCAATTTGTTGCTGCTTGACTTTCAAATATAGACAATAACTTATGAACAAACAAATAACAAAATTATTATTTACATGCATACTGAGCTTCAGCGTATTCAACGCGCTGGCACTTGATGTGCAGCTGCTACCAGACATTAAATCAGATGCAGTGAAGATACAAATACAAGACCCAGAGCGGGTTGTAGGCTACACTGTGGGCGATGTGATTACACGCCATATCATATTGACAGTAAAAAAACCTTACAAACTCATCGATGAGTCACTGCCGATCATTGGCTATGAAAAACGCTACAGAGGCCAAACTTTAGGCGTTGATTTAAGTGATATCAAGCACACATCCAAAGATAATGGCGATACTGTTATCCACGATATTAGCTTGAGTTATCAAGTATTTACCAATAAAACTGTCGTCAAGCACGGCGCTTTGCCCACGGAATATGTCAATATCATCAACGTAAACTCTAAAGGCAAAGAGGTAGGCAAATTCCGCATTCCTAGCTTTGAGTTTGCAATTTCACCCATTGCTATGTTTGGTGAAGTTAAAATTGAAGAAGACATAAGTAAATTTAGAGGCCCTTTATTGCTCGACAATAGCAATCTTAAAAATCGTCTTCAAATATTATTATCCGTGATGGCGCTAAGCCTGATTGGCTTGTTGTATATGCTAGGTAAACATGCATGGTTACCGCGCATGGGCGGACCATTTGCCAAAGCTTACCGCAACATTCGTAAGCAAGAAAATACACCTCAAGGACTTCAAAAAGCTGTCGCTAGCACACATGAAGCACTCAACATGACCGCTGGCAATAGCTTGTTTAGTGGTAATTTAGAGGTTTTTTTAAATAAAAAACCTGCCTTTAAAGCGATTAAACCTGAGCTTGAACAGTTTTTTGGCTTGTCTCGCCAAGTATTTTTTGAGCCAGGTGCAGGCCATCAAGCTGGTGACAATCCTTTACTTTGGCTTGCGCAATTTTGCCGCCGCTGCCGCGATTGCGAACGTGGTTTAATCCCAGATAGTAAATTCTAAACATGGCATTTTCTCAACCCTGGCTATTATGGCTTCTACCGCTGGCGCTGCTGCCTTTAGTGTTTCAGCGCACGCATAGCAAAAGTTACTCGTGGCTTGATATGCTGCCGCCAGACCCGCTATCAGACTTGATTGGCTTAATTTTAAAAATATTAGCAGTACTCACGTTGCTGTTTATTGTGCTTGGATTAGGTGCGCCGCACACCAAACAGCAAGAAATTGAGCGCATAGGCGTGGGCGCACAAATTGCGCTAGTGCTTGATAGAAGCGCGAGTATGGATGACGCATTTTCTGGATCAACTACTAATGCTGTAGGCGAAACAAAATCAGCCGCAGCCGCACGCTTGATTACTCAGTTTGTCCAGTCACGCAAAAACGATATGCTTGGTATGATTACTTTCAGTAACTCTGCTATGTACGTGCTACCTTTAACTGAAAATAAAGAAGCCATGGTGGCTGCGGTGCGCGCCACCGCTGGAAACGCGCTGTTTCAAACCAACATTGGCAGCGGGCTCACTTCTGGTGCTGGGTTGTTTGATAATGTACCTGATTCTGGCTCTCGGGCTTTGATTCTACTATCAGATGGTGCTGGCAGAATTAGTGCAGAAACCCAACAAAAAATCAGAGACTGGTTTGATCGTATGCATATTAGCCTGTATTGGATTGTATTGCGCGAACCAGGTGGTATTAGTATTTTCGATAAAAATTATGCACCTAATCCAGATAAGGCTTTGCCCCCTGAAATAGAATTATTTGAGTTTTTTAAAACCATGAAAACGGAATTTCACGCTTATGAAGCGGAAGATCCAAAAAGTCTACAACTTGCGATCGACGATATTAATCGCAAGGAAAAAAAGCCAATTAAATATTTAGAAAAAATACCTGGTAAAGACTTATCCAGTGCATGTTTTGTCTTGGCTGCAATTATTATTGCATTATTGCTTGGCATAAAATACTTAGAGGTTAAAACATGGCATTAGATCAAAAATTTAAACTAGCCCAACTTTTTACTGTAAAAAAACTCACTTGGACTTTCGCAGTGATTGCATTTATTTGTTTGGCTGGAAGTGTGGTAACTTTTAAACGTATTAAACAAATTGATGCTTTCAATCATGCGCTTATCACGGGCAACCCGCCTGAAACAGATAAAGAAAGCTTTGAAGCCAAGTTTGCCACTGCATTATATTTGGCAAAAAAAGAACGTTATAAAGAATCAACGCTGTTATTTAACGGCTTAATGTCTAAAGGCAATACTGAGCAAAAATCTGCTGTGCAATACAATCTCGGCAACATATTTTTATTGCGCGCCAATGCCATCAGCGGCAATACCGCTTCGGTGCATCAAGAAGCAGACTATTTGTTGCTACAAGCAAAATCTGCCTATATTTCATCTCTTAAACTTGACCATACTCAATGGGATGCAAAACACAACTTAGACCGATTATTAGGCTTATTGCCAGAACACCCAACACCTGGCGCAGGTGAAGGCGATAAGGCTGGCCTGATTATGGGCAATATACCAGTAGGTTTGCCTTAAATGATGCTATTTACTTAACACATGAAAAAACTCGTTCAACTATTACGCCATCGTCGCGATATCACGCTACTTTCAGCAGCAATGCTCATGCTGCTTATCACCTTAATTAACCCAACTTTTCCTGTTAAACGTGACATCTACAGTTATTTATTCGTGGCTGATATTACTCAGAGCTCAAACGTGAAAGATGCCACTCTAGACGGAAAATTAGTGACGCGCATGCAGTACCAACAATACTTATTGCATCGTATCATCGGCGAAATGCCTTGTGGCACACAAGTAGGTATTGGTCTATTTGCAGGTGTCAGTGTGGCGGCGCTATATACGCCCATTGAAGTTTGTGAAAACTTCGCCGCAATAGACGACACAATAGACCATTTAGACTGGCGCACAGGCTGGTCTGGCAATAGTCGCGTTCGCGAGAGCATGCTGACTCTCGCCAAACTGATTCGCAGCTTTCCAGAACCTGCACAAGTCATTTATATGACTGATGGTGAGGAAACACCCAAGTTGCATGTGTTCAACACGCGCGATTTAACTGGTTTTCAGGGTGGAAAAGATTGGCTATTTATAGGCATTGGTTCAGACAAAGGTACAGCGATACCTAAGCTAGATGAACATAACCAACTCATTGGCTATTGGGCAAGCGAAAGTTTCGCCATGCAACCAGGCGTTGCACAGATTTCTCAGGACAATATCGGCACACGTGAAGAAAGTGTGGCCTCTGATACCAATGACCGCTATTTATCTAGGTTGGATGAAAAATATCTCATTTCACTCGCCAAAGAAGTCAATGGCAACTATGTGAATGGTGAAAGCTTGCAAAACATATTGGCAGCCATGAAGAAACAGCCTCCTGCGCGACGTAGCAAAGCAGATTTTGAACTGAAATGGATTTTTGCTGGGTTGGCAGGCTTGTTATTTTTGGCTGCTTATTTGCCAAAACATCCCATTAAAGAATCGAAAGAACTTTTTAAACAATTTATTACGCGTAAAAAACGTCAGCGCGCCAAATCATCTGCCACGCTCAAGTCATCTTGAGGTGATTCATTGTGTTTAAACCAGCGCAACCACACTCTTAAGCGTCTTAATTCATCCGCATTTTCGCTAGTAGAGAATAAAATAATGGGCTGCAGTGCAAGCCAGCGACCATTTCTTTTAAAATTAAGTATGCTGCAAGCCGCATGGATAAAGGTGTTTGAAGCAAGCGCTGGATGAAACTGTTGACCACGATGATTGCTAATCGTCAGCTCACCTTTATTATCCACCTCAACCACTTGCCAAGACCAAGGTAACAACAATAAAGCATCACGCAAAATAAAATATAAAGTCGATATAATAATAAGCGTAACAATAGCAAATTGAATATACGGCGAAATTGGCAGGTTAATTATTATCAAACAACTGGCGATTGAAACGCCGCTTAACAGCCCCAATATCAGGTAGGAAGGCTGCAGCTTAATATGGATAGGTCGAAGCAAAATTGGTCTCATTCGGCATTATAGTCAATTGACAGGGCAAATATCAGCATGACAACAACAAGCACTCATGTACTGTGTGATTTATCGCATCTTGGCTTACTCGAGATTAGTGGTGTGGACGCGGTCACCTTTTTGCAGGGTCAGGTCACTAATGACGTGAAATTACTAGTTGGTAATAACGCGCATTACACCGCATATTGCAACCCAAAGGGCCGCATGCTGGCGCTTTTCCTTGCGTTTGCACATTATGATCACCTGCACTTGCAACTGAATCGCGAGTTACTAGAACCCATCATGAAGCGCTTAAAAATGTACGTGATGCGCAGTAAAGTAGAAATAAAAGATGTTTCAGACGACATTATACGGTTTGGATTAAATGGCCCAGAAGCCGCGTCAATGCTAGTGCCTGTCTTTACAAAAATTCCCACTCAAGATTATAAATTGGTGAGTTTAGAAAATGGTGCAATCTTAAAATTACCTAGTCTTAATCATGATGCGAGATTCGAGATTTTTACGGACGCTAGCAATGCGCCCATTATTTGGGAAGCACTTAAAGCGAATTGCCAACTGGTCGAAAAGCCATACTGGGATTGGTTGGAAATACGGGCAGGCATCCCCGACATTGAACTCGCCACGCAAGAGCAATTTGTGCCGCAAATGCTTAATTTGGATATTTTAAACGCGATAAACTTTAAAAAAGGTTGTTATACGGGGCAAGAAATTGTGGCGCGCACACATTACTTAGGCAGCGTAAAACGGCGCACTTATTTGGCAGAAATCGTTGCAACAGAGGCACCGCATGCGGGTGATAAAATTGTGGATGCAACAAAAAATGAAGTGGGCCAAATTGTTAGAGTAGCTACAAACACGTCAAATGGCTTTGACGCACTCATTGAAATGCGCATCGATGCTCAGGAAACGGGTGCTGTTTATTGGAATAACGCGCTAATCACCACTAAAAACTTACCTTACTCACTTAATATTTAAGGGGCTTTATTAGGGCTTACGGCTGGCTTGTCACTAGTAACGGCGGGGATTTTATTGGTTGGTTGTGATGGCAAAGGCTGATCAATGACCTGATAAAACACTTCGTCTTGCTTAATCATGCCCAACTCACTACGCGCGCGCTCTTCAATTGCCGCATTGCCCTGTTTTAAATCACGCACCTCGGCATTGAGCGTTTCGTTACGTAATTTTGAAGCCGCGTTTTTTTCCTTTTGCTCATCAATTTGCTGATTTACATTCCACACTCGCAACCAGCTGCCTTTGCCTAACCACAATGGGTATTGCAGCAAGGCAATTAAGATCACAAATATAAGGGTTAACGCTTTCACTATTTAAAAAGTTGATAAAACGCGCCCTTACTCGCATAACTTGAAGCATCGCCCAACTCTTCTTCAATACGCAATAGTTGGTTGTATTTAGCCACGCGCTCACTACGGCATAAGCTGCCAGTTTTGATTTGCAGTGCATTGGTCGCTACTGAAATATCGGCAATGGTAGTATCTTCCGTCTCGCCTGAGCGGTGTGAAATCACCGCAGTGTAGCCCGCACGTTTTGCGGTTTCAATGGTTTGGAAAGTCTCAGTCAAAGTGCCAATTTGGTTCACTTTAATCAACACAGAATTGGCCACGCCGCGTTTGATGCCCTCGCGCAATATTTTAGCGTTAGTCACAAATAAATCATCGCCCACTAATTGCGTCGTTTTGCCCAAGCGTTTGGTAATAATATCCCAACCATCCCAATCGAATTCAGCCATGCCGTCTTCAATGCTGATGATTGGATATTTATCGCACCAAGTGGCTAAATAATCAGTAAATTGTGCAGATGACAGCGCCAAACCTTCTGACTCTAAATGATACTTTCCATCTTTATAGAATTCGGTACTGGCGCAATCCAAGCCCAAATAAACATCTTTACCTGGCTCGTAACCAGCCGCTGAAATGGCTTCTAAAATTAGTTGAATCGCAGCCTCGTTCGACGGCAAGTTTGGTGCAAAGCCACCTTCATCGCCTACTGTGGTGGCCAAACCTTTTTTATGTAGGGTTTTCTTAAGTTGATGAAATACTTCTGCGCCGCAACGCAAGGCCTCACGGAATGAAGGTAAACCCGCTGGAATAATCATAAATTCTTGCATATCCACACTATTATCCGCATGCGCACCACCGTTGATAATGTTCATCATTGGAGTAGGCAATTGCATGCTGCCAGAGCCGCCTAAATAGCGATACAAAGGTAAGCCGCTCTCTTCAGCTGCCGCGCGGGCGCAGGCCATAGAAACTGCTAAAATAGCATTTGCACCCAAGCGATCCTTGTTTTCTGTGCCATCTAAATCAATCAATGTCTTATCGATAAAACTTTGCTCTTCCGCATCCAAGCCAATAATGGCTTCGGTGATTTCTGTGTTCACGTTTTCTACCGCTTGTAGCACGCCTTTACCCAAATAGCGGGCAGAATCCCCATCGCGGAGTTCCATCGCTTCCTTGCTACCTGTAGAAGCGCCAGAGGGCACTGCAGCACGCCCTATAACACCACTCTCAAGCAACACATCGGCTTCAATAGTTGGGTTGCCGCGTGAATCCATAATTTCGCGGGCGATAATATCTACAATTGCGCTCATGACTAATCCTTTTTTGCTAAATTTCTCTATAAAGTTTGTTCTGCAAAGCCTGCATTTTTAACCAATTTATCCAAATCCACTAACAAATGCAACAAATCTTCCATTTTGTGTAACGGCCAGGCATTTGGGCCATCTGATAAGGCTTTGGATGGTTCTGGGTGCGTTTCCATAAACACACCTGCAATACCACTCGCCACCGCAGCGCGCGCCAACACTGGCACGAACTCGCGTTGTCCGCCACTTTTATCGCCTTGTCCGCCTGGCTGCTGTACCGAGTGCGTCGCATCAAACACCACTGGGCAATCGGTCTCACGCATAATCGCCAGGCTACGCATATCAGAAACCAGTGTGTTGTAACCAAAACTCGCGCCGCGCTCACACACCATAATCGTATCCGCATTGCCGTTCGCTTCTTTGGCTTTTTTCACCACTTGCAACATATCATGCGGCGCTAAAAATTGGCCTTTTTTGATATTCACAGGTTTGCCGCAAGTGGCCACTGCGATAATAAAATCAGTTTGGCGGCAAAGAAACGCGGGGGTTTGCAGCACATCTACCACTGCCGCAACCGCTGGCACTTGTGCCTCGGTATGCACGTCAGTCAGTACTGGTACGCCAATTTGGCTTTTCACTTCATCTAAAATCCTTAAACCTTCATCCAGTCCAAAGCCGCGAAATGTCTTGGTCGAGCTACGATTCGCTTTGTCGTAGGATGATTTATAAATGAAAGGAATGCCGACTCTAGCCGCAATTTCTTTCAGTTTGCCAGCTGTTTCAATCGCAAACTCGCGCGATTCAATCACACACGGCCCTGCAATTAAAAACAAAGGTTTATCTAAGCCAGCTTCAAAGCCGCATAATTTCATGATTTCGCCTTTTTATTCTTTAGCGCAGCTTCTACATAAGCTTTAAACAGTGGATGTCCAGTGCGTGGATTTGAGGTGAATTCCGGGTGAAACTGCACCCCCACAAACCACGGATGCGTGGCTTTTGGCAACTCGATGATCTCGCATAAATCTTCACCTGTAGTGCGCGCAGAAATCACTAAACCTGCTTTTTTAAGTTGCTCGACATAATTATTGTTGACTTCATAACGATGGCGATGGCGCTCGTTCACCTGCGCACCATAAATGCTTGCCGCCAGCGTATTCGGTACGATTGGGCAACTTTGTGCGCCCAGTCTCATCGTTCCACCAAGGTCAGAGTTCTCATCGCGCACTTCAACTTTGCCTGTGGCATCTTTCCATTCGGTAATCAGGCCAATTAGCTTGTGCGGCGCATCCGCATTGAACTCTGTGCTATTCGCATCTTTTAAACCTGCCACATTGCGCGCAAACTCAATCACCGCCAATTGCATGCCCAAACAAATGCCAAGATATGGAATTTTGTTTTCACGCGCGTATTTAATCGCCGCGATTTTGCCTTCTGTGCCGCGCACACCAAAGCCGCCCGGTATCAAAATCGCATCCATTTTTTTCAGCCCATCTGTACCGCTTTTTTCGATTTCTTCACTATCAATATAATGAATTTTTACTTTGGATTCGGTGTGTATTCCCGCGTGGATTAAGGCTTCTGTGAGCGATTTATACGAATCGGCCAAATCGACATATTTGCCGACAAAGGCAATATCCACGTTGTATTTTGGATTCGCTAACAACTGCGTAATGTGCTTCCAGCTACTTAAATCCGCCGCTTTCGCCAAAATATCTAATTTATGACAGACAATTTCGTCCATCATTTGGTCGTGTAACAAACCTGGGATTTTGTAAATCGAATCTGAATCAATTGCGCTAATCACAGCCTCGTAAGCAACATTGGTAAACAAGGCAATTTTGCGTTTTTCTTCTTCGGGAATGTCGCGCTCGGCACGACAAAGCAAAATATCCGGCTGAATACCAATTTCGCGCAACTCTTTTACCGAGTGCTGCGTTGGCTTGGTTTTAAGCTCGCCCGCAGTTGGAATCCACGGTAATAAAGTGAGGTGCACATAGCAAGCACTGGTGCGACCACCTTCAAAACCCATTTGGCGAATCGCCTCTAAAAATGGGAGCGATTCAATATCGCCGACCGTGCCGCC
>JANYCB010000101.1 GCA_025360485.1 Methylotenera sp.
CATCTTCTTCTTCCTGCACCACTTCTAAATCAGAAACGGCTGTGCCCAACTTAACATCCCAATTAACTAGGCGTTTTCCACGATAAATCAGGCCTTCGTTATACAAGCGCACAAAGGTTTCGGTAACGGTTTTGTTGAGCGCTGGGTCCATCGTGAAGCGCTCACGCGACCAATCTGGGGACGTCCCTAAACGACGCATTTGCTTAGTAATCGTGCCGCCTGAATATTCTTTCCATTTCCACACTTTTTCTAGGAATTTCTCACGACCTAAGTCATGGCGCGATACGCCTTGTGCATCAAGCTGACGCTCAACCACTATCTGTGTGGCAATACCAGCATGGTCTGTGCCTGGTTGCCATAGCGTGTTGTCGCCCTTCATACGGTGGTAACGGGTCAGCGCATCCATCAAAGTTTGATTGAAGCCGTGCCCCATATGCAACGTGCCGGTGACATTGGGTGGAGGAAGCAGAATGCAGAAATTTTCTTTAACTTCTGGATTCAAGCCTGCTGCGTAATAGCCATTGCTCTCCCAAAATGCGTACCATTTACTTTCGATGGCCTTTGGATCAAAGGATTTGGCTAGTTCTTTTTGTGGTGTGTTTTGCGTGTTCATTAGCACATTTTAACATAGGCTAGCAAAAGTCTTTTATGCAAGCTTAAGGTAAAATGCTGCCAATACGGCGAGTGAACCTAAATGAATGAGCATCCAAGTTTTATAGCTATTACGTAGCTGTTGTGGCGATTTAGCTGAGATTAAAAAGAGTTGCTTGCCCGCTGGCTTTGCAAGCGTAAAATCACTGCCACATTCACTATCAAGATTTGCGTGCATGGCATACTCGGCCTTTACTTCTGCAATCGCAGCTTGTCGCACTTTTTCCCATTCATCCATATCAATTTGATTATTTAAATTTTGATCATAACGAATTAATAGTTGCTGCTGCCGGCTTTTCCAATCTGCCAGTTTTTCGCCTAATTGACGATTTAAAGTAGCTTCGTCCAACACATCTTTGCGTGTATCGAGCTGACCAATCACATAAAGCAATTTGTCCGCAGGCAAGTACTCTTCTACATAACGGTGATCATTCTTGCGCCAAGTACGCGCCTCAAAATAAATCACTTCTGCTCCCTCAGGATTGACAGTACATTGCGCAGTACCATCGTCCAAGGTAAATGTTGTTCTACTCTCTTCATATTCTAATGGCATGATATTAAGCAGATCAAAATTCTCATCCTGCGTTTCACGGTTAGCATACACACTCGCGCGATACCACACACAAGGGATGTCCTGATACGGTGTTTTCAGCGGCTTATCCGTTTTAGCTTTGCCATAAAGCTCTACATAACCTTGTGCTGCTGCAGCAATAGTAGAGATGGGCGCTTCGGTAATTTTTAACTGTCGCCAGTAATTAAAAATACCGGCAAAAAAGCTCATCATCAGGCTAAAAATCCAAAGCCAATGCCGACTTGAGATTGCGCCACTATCGTGCCGAATTAAATAAGCGACAATCAAAATAAGCGCAATCCCAAGCGCAACTAAATTTACGCCGTGACTTTTTAATCGCTCAAACATCAAAATTTAAGCGTTAAACCGTGCACTTACATTAATATCTTTTAATTCTTCTGAAGCAAATTTAAGCATTTGCGCAGGCTCAAAATTGAATAGTTTTGCCACAATTAAATCTGGAAATTGTGCAATTCGCACATTATTGTTATTAACCGAATCGTTATAAAATTCGCGCCTATCCGCTATTTGGTTCTCTAAACCAGTAATACGTTGCTGTAAATTAATAAAAGTTTGATCGGCTTTTAAATCAGGATAATTTTCTGCTACCGCATATAGACCACCCAAACTTTTGCTTAACGTAGATTCCGCTTTGCCCAAGCCCGCTACATCTAGCGTTTGACGTGCGGCATCCACACCCATACGCGCATTAATTACTTTTTCTAAAGTTTGCGATTCGTGCGCCATATAGGCTTTGCAGGTATCGATGAGTTTGGGTAACTCGTCATTACGCTGTTTTAGAAGCACATCTATGTTTGCCCAAGCCTTAGCTACGTTGTTTTTAATGCTCACCAAACTGTTGTAAGTAATAACTAAATAAATTAAAACCAAGGCTAAAATAATATAAATAACCACTGTTAAGCTCCTTTTTATTAACTATATTGTAGGCTGCGTAAGATCGACTTGATCCCCAAACAGCTCAGTTCCCACTTTATCCCAATAACGTGAAAAACGTTTTAAACGTCTCGCGCTAATATCTGATTCTGTAAATTTAATCTCTGGTTGATAGATTGGATTAAATGGCTCTAAGACTGCTTTTACTTGCTTATTGGGCGTATCTTGCGTAACCACTTGGCCAATACCACGCTCTGCTAAAACAGCGCGCGTATCCCCTATCCAAATTTCTACATCTTGCAACTCACTTAAGCAATCAGCCACAAACTGAACGCGTTTTAGCGGCCAATTTTCATGTAAAAAATTATCGAAAACAAAAACTTTGGCCATGGGTCTACGCAATAGAGGGTGCGCGGGTGAGAGCATTTCATCATGCACAAAAATGGCGACTGCGCGATGCGTTGAAATGGCAGTTTTTTCTGGCATTGTCACACGATGCACCTTAGCTTTTGCAGGAGCAGCATTTGCAAATAATTTTTCGCTAATTACTTCGGGACTAGCATCAAACGGGCAATTAACTTTACAATTAGTGCAGTATTTTTCACCTGTATGTCGCGCTAAATTGTCCTTGTTAAAGTAATAGGGCTTAGAGCTATTGAGAGAAGCCACCCATTGCCAAGAAAGATGATTTGAACCTTTGTCACCATCAAGCAAATGATTTTCAAACCAATCCGCAGTTTCGCGCCAATCGACCTTAAGCCAATGCACAACGTAAGCCGCAAACCATTTGCGCGCGTGATTATGCACATAACCATCAAGGGTTAAGTCTCGAATAAAACCATCCATACAAGGTAAGCCAGTAATGCCTTGACGAATAAAATCTGGCATTAACTTGTCACCCAATGCTACTTTTGGATCTTCAATATCGCTAAAAATACCATTGCCTAACTCGTACCAAACATGACGCCAATAATCGCGCCATGCCAGTTCTTCTATAAAAGGCTTAGCTTGCGCACCAAAGCGAGAGCGCACTTTATCACTGGCTTCTTTTAAGCTCAAACAGCCGTATCGAAAATAGGGCGAAAGTTTGGAAACGGAACCATTGAGGAAGTTGTGATTGCGGCTATAAGCCTCAATATCAATGGTATTCAGGCGCCTGAGCGCCTCTTGTCTGCCGCCACGCCATTCATCACCCAAAAACGCACCCACTGCTTGTGGAAACATGCGCCTTATGTACTGTAAACGTTCTGCACGGTCACTTGGAATTGTGAGTTTATAATAATTTGCCATTACAGTAATTCTTACCTTACTCTATTTGTATCAATAGTTTACACTCTTTTTGTAATTTTTATTCTAGAATATTCTTCGCTATTTTAGTCAATTTAATACTAATTGTAAGCACCCTTAACTCATTTTTATGCATTAGTAGTTCTAAAAAAATAATTAAAATAGTGCTAAGATAATCCCGATAACTTTTAAACAAGTTCAAAGAGGCAAATATGATCAATGCAATGTGGGCTTGGGGTGCGATTGGCTTAGTTTTACTGGCAGTTGAGATGGCCACAGGTACTTTTTATATCCTTTGGTTTGGCATTTCTGCCTTAAGCGTGGCTATTGCGATGTGGATGTTTCCTGAGATTCCGCGTGCGATGCAATTCGCCATGTTTGCTGCGCTTTCTATTAGCTCGCTCGCAATTTGGAAACTCAATTACAAAAAGCACGAAACACACTCACGCGTGGGACAGGCGCAAGGCGAAGAGATTGGGAGGGTTGGCACGGTAATAGAAGCCTGTGGTCCATCTCAAAATGGTAAGGTTCGCTTTACACAAGGCCTCATGGGTAGCCGTGAATGGGCTGCGATTTCAGATGATGTAATTGAAGCTGGTAGCGATGCGACCGTAGTGGCTGTAGAAGGCAACGAATTACGAGTTAAAAGAGTGTAATTACATAATAAATTTAATTATAGGTAAGTAAATTAAGGAAAGTATCATGACCACATTTAGCTTAATACTCATATTTCTAGTAATCGTTGCTCTTGTAAAAGGTGTGCGCATTGTGCCACAAGGCGAAGAATGGGTAGTAGAACGTCTAGGTAAATTCGCCGGTGTATTAAGCCCAGGTTTACATATCATCAACCCAGTTTTCAGCCGAGTTAGCTACAAAGTTACCACCAAAGATATTATCTTAGAGGTGCCAGAACAAGAGGTGATTACCCGCGATAATGCGGTGATTTTAGCCAATGCCATTGCATTCATCAAAGTTTCTAATATTGAACGTGCTGTTTACGGCATTGAAAATTTTCGCGAGGCCATGCGCAATATGGTGCAAACTAGCTTACGCTCAATCATCGGCGGCATGGATCTAAATCAAGCACTGACTTCGCGCGACCGCATTAAAGCTGAACTGAAAACTCATATTGCCGATGAGGCATTGGATTGGGGTTTGACTGTAAAATCAGTTGAAATTCAAGACATTAAACCATCTGCTAATATGCAAGACGCGATGGAACGACAAGCTGCGGCTGAGCGCGAGCGCGTGGCCGTTGTGACCGAGGCAGAAGGCGCTAAACAATCGCTGATTTTAAACGCAGAAGCAAGACTAGAGGCGGCTCGCAAGGATGCAGAAGCACAAATGATTGCTGCTAAGGCTTCAGCGGAATCGATTATATTTATTACCGAAGCAGTGAAAGAAAATAACGCCTCCGCCATGTTTTTATTGGGCGACCGCTATATTACCGCATTGCAAAAGATTTCGGCTTCAGACAACAGCAAAATTGTAATGATGCCAGGTGATTTAGTAGGTGCAGTTAAAAGCTTAGTTGGTGGAAAGTAAGCGGAAAATAATCTAAGCTGAACACACAGTACAAGTTGAGTCTTTACTTAGCTTGATAGTGCGCCATTCCATGGCAAGTGCATCCAGCAACAATAATCTACCTTGTAAGCTTTCACCAATATTCATTATTAGCTTTAGCGCCTCTGCCGCTTGCGTGGTGCCTATCATGCCGACAAGTGGCGCAAATACACCATTCTCGGCGCAACGCATTTCTTGATCGCTACCTGTATCAGGGAAAAGACAATGATAACATGGACTATTTTCATGCCTAAAATCGAACACTGTGATTTGCCCTTCAAACCCAATTGCAGCGCCTGAAACCAAAGGAATTTTAAGCTGTAAACACACACGATTTAACGCATAGCGTGTTGCAAAATTGTCAGAGCAATCAATCACTACATCGGCTTGTGCGGCTAATGTTTTAAGCTCAGCCTCGGTTGATTTTTGTTGAATGGTTTGCACCACAACATCTGGATTAATTTCATAAATGGTTTGCTGTGCTGAAACGGCTTTATTAATACCAACCGATTGCGTGGTATGAATAATTTGCCGCTGTAGATTGGTTAAATCGACATTATCAAAATCACAAATCGTCAACTTACCCACGCCAGAAGCCGCCAAATATAAGGCTGCTGGCGAGCCTAAGCCACCCGCACCAACAATTAACACATGACTTTTAGTGAGCCTTTCTTGGCCTTCGTAACCAATCTGCGGCAATAAGATGTGGCGACTATAACGTAGAAGCTGATTGTCGTACATTAAGGTAATTGGCCAGCGTTAACCATTTTGTTCAAATAAATATTGGGCGATATCCAAGTTACGATATCATCAATCTCCCCACCTGTCGTTGCTGCAATTGATGTAACATTACGATTTAGAAAGTTTCTTCCATTGCCATTACCGTTTGTGTCTTCATCTACATTGGTCACCGAGCCATCAGCAACCTGGGTACCGTCATTTGCAAATCCCCACACCCCATTTTTCCCCATAGACATTATCACTACTGGAATGTCGTTAGCATTAGTCAAATTCTGAACAGCACCAACTGAATCGCGTGTTTGGATGGTAATATCTCTTGCTGTCAATGGAGACAATTTAATCTTGGTACCAGAGTCGGCGTAGGCAACGGTAACACTATACCTATAAAGATGATTCCAACTATCAAGTTTGGGAACACTAAGTTCCGCCCAAGGCAAAACCCCAACTCTTTTCGAGCCAGTACATGTTGCACCAGTTCGGTCCTCAGCTCCATTGCTTACAGATATTGCAGGACAGGGGAAATAACCATGAGACAAAGCATACCCAATTAGAGATTCTTTTATTTCCTCTAAACTCTTTTGAGTATCTGAATAATCTTTCAAGTCTCTTTGAGCGCTCAAAGGCGCCAAAAATGCACTTAATAGTAAGCCAAATATAACTAACACTATGGCCATTTCTACCAAGGTAAATCCTTGAGTTTGCTTCATCCTTTGCCTTAAATTTTCGTTTTAATCAGCGATAAACTACAACATCATTAAAAGTGGTAGTTGCATTCTGCTGTGCATATAAAACTCCACCTGTACTATTAGGAACTTCTAGATAATTACTTAAAGTACCTTTATTTACATTATTATTTCTTGCTTGTAGCCCAATCATCTTTCCAGCAACAAGAACAACGGCTCGCTTATTTGCTGCGATAGTTGGAGGTGACACCATAAGACATGTGCCACAACCTGCGGCACCAATTGTTGGCTTATAGCCATCTGCTATTGCATAAATTACCATTTCTTTCCAATTCAGCCACCAGCCCGTACCGCCCACGGGGATAAAACAAGCGCCCGGCCAATTACCACCCATTGGAGAATCAGGTACTCTACCTATAAGGTTATTCGCGGTTCCTACATATGTGGGAGCTAACAATGGATTAAGTTGGGCTGGCCAAGGAAAAGTTCCGATTGGTCCTGATACTGGAGCTGCTGCATAAATATTCAAACAGCTCAGCACTTCGCCTGCTACACGCTTTTCAAGAAGTGGCGCTAGGTCTTTCTTGGTAACCGCAATTAATCTGTCATTTACAATGACTTGCTGACTTACATTTTTAACAACTCCATTTATAAAGCCATTTAATCCACCATCAATAAAATTACTATTATCTTCAACCGCAGTATTATCCAAATAATGGCTAGCTATATTGTAATTTGCTAAACTACGATTCTGCACAAGGCCATCCTGTCTTTGTAATGGACTGTTTGGTGCAATCACTACTGCTATTGCAGCAGACGAACTTGTTCCATCACTAATAATTGCACCTAATGAGTCGCGTACTGTAATTGTGCCATTTGTGTCGCTATTTAAGCAGCCTACCTGACCTGGTAGTGAGCAAGTGGTGCGGGTGCTGTTCTTGAAATTACTTGAAACTGCGTACCAAAGCCTCTCGCCGCTATCGTCACGTAAGTCCGAAATACCTAGTGTTTTCCATGGCAATCTTCCTAAAGCATTTGCATTGCAGGGTGTAGACGGTGTTCCTTCAAGGGCACCCAATGGATGATTATCAGGGCAGGGTAAATCTCCCGGACGGGGCCCAGCGCCTGACAAGCTTACATCAGCCGCATACCCAATCAACGCTGCCTTCGCCTCTGCAAGCGCTGCTGCAGTCTTCTTATCACGCTCTATTTTAACGCCTGTACCATCTAACTGCGAGACTAAAAACGCAGTTGCAGCTAATGCAAATATCACGGCAAATATAATTAACGCCGCGCCTTTTTGCTTAGTAATTGGTTTTTGCATAAAACTTAATCACCAATCGTGCCGCTATCGCCTTGCGCGCCATGGCTTCTTGCTTCATGAACTTGATTGCTTTCGGGGTCGTAAACTTGACCTGCCTTTAAATTCAAGCGTTTACCGTTGGCAGATAATTTAATCGGCACACGGTTGCTTTCTTCAGTCAATTTGCCCACTTGCACATCTTTATTGCCCGAGTTTTCTTGCATAGCTTGATTGTTCACCCACACCGTGCCTTGTTTGCCATCGTTACGCTTTACATAACCTTGCAGATTAACGGCATCAGGTAACACTATTGGCGCAGCTTCAACAGCTTCTGTTGCTGTCTCAATTTTTAACGGCGTATTTACTTTTCTGGTTTGCCGTAAATAGTCCAAGTTGCTACGCTCTGCGGGCGAAGTAAACAAACGGCCAATTGATTCAGCTGCCATAACTGATTGGCTAAACAATATAAAAATTATCACTAAAAATCTCATCATAAGCCCCCCGCTAGTTGTGGATCGCGCAATGTTAACCAATCTATTTCGCAATTGGCTTGCATATTTGAAGTAATATTTTTTGTATTCACCACCGCGCCAATTGGACGTTTTATTTCACAATCGCGCACAATAAATGGCGTAGTTTGCTCGTGCAAGCCATCTAACAACGCCAATAAATCGCCTTCGTGCAGCATATCTAATTTAAGACTCATCACAGAACGATTCAACCTAAAATTGCCCAAATTTGGCAAAAAGCTTGGTTTATAACTTTCTTGAAGGCCGATGCTGTAATCAATACTAAACAATTTATGTTGCGCATGAATTTGGCGCAAAGTTTCTATCCATTCAATGCGCCGCTCTTCGCCAATAAAGCCGCTGGTCAGCAATTCGTTATACTTTGGCAAGTACTGAATAATTGTTTCTTTCTCTAACCCAGAAGACTGATATTTTTGGCGCGCTTGGTTAAGCATGTTTTGCTGAGTTTGTAAGGCGGTTTCATTTTTAGCACGATATTGGTCTGCAAAACTTACCAGCAACCCCACTAGTATTAATGCGGCTCCCAGCCCGATGATTGGGTAGCGTAATTTACGCCAATCTTGCTGAGTTAGGCTCATGACGAGACTCCAGTATTGACTGGTTTTAACACAATTTTTAATTTAAAAATTGCAGGCGTACGCTCGGTTGTGGCATTTTCATCGGTAGTACTACCTTGCAAATTAGCAAGCGAGCTCACATTTACAGGCTCTTGTAATACTGTGACTTGTTCGACTTGGGCATTTTCACGCAGGTGATTCACTAAAGTATTCACACTACTTAACGCCTCACGGTAGTTTCCATTAAATCCTTTAATTTCCGCATTAATAAACCCTACCTGGATGAGTTTTGTCGGGTCATTGTTTGCAGCAACTACTGGCTGATTAACCTGATTTTGAACGGCAATAGAACCGCCCTCTTCATCTTTCAGTTCCCTATCATTAGTTTGTGTCCAACGCATTCTAGTTAAAGCAATTTCTGGCGATGCCTCAAAAGCACTGCTTAGCACTTGCATGAGCTGGCGTGGCGATTGATTATTACTTTTAATAATTTGTGCCAAATCGGCCGCTATTTTCAACTCGGTACTTGCGATTGGCGTACTTGGGAAGTTTTTAGCTACGTCTTCATATTGTTGTTGTTGTTGTTGAGTTTGCGCAACTATCTGTTGTAACTTATTTTTTTGTTGAGTGCCTTGCCAACCATAATACGCCGCCAAAACCACGCCAACTGTTGCAACACAAGCGCTCGCGATGTTAATTTTGCGACGAAGATTGTTTAAACCATGAATTTTGCTAAACGTTGCTGGTGCTAGATTATCTGGCACATTGCCATTGGCCAGTAACTGCATGTGCAAAAATTCTGGATGCGCCCTGACTAAATCGGCTGCGATATGGGTATTTTTGGCGTATGCAAAAATATCCACCGTTTTACACTCCAAACCTTGCTCTACGCTAATACTTTTTGCGATTTCATCAACTGAATTATCAAAGGCTGGCATCACCATTTGTAAAGGTGTTTCACCTGATATCAAGCGCTGGCTCATTAAATACAGCCGCGTTTTATCAATCTCGACTAAATAAAAATAGGCAAGTTGGTTTGGCTTCACCTCTTTCATTGGCACCAAGCGACTCATACGCAAGCGGCCGTTATGCAAATAAGTTTGGCGCAACCCTGAGGATAAGCGTTCGCACAACAAAATATGCGGTGCCATCAATTTCATTTGGCGCACCGTCACTTGGCTAATCATGGGCAACAAATACACGCCGACTAACGGCGCATGGTTGGCCTGAATGGCATCCATCCAGCCTTGTAAGAAATCAGCATTGCTTAACGCAACAAACAAGAAATTATCGTCTTTACGCTTATCTGCGGCGCGATTAATAAAATGCGCCGTGCGATACACGCTGTTACGATTGAATTGATTGAGCTTGCGATCAACTATTTCACGACGCGCGCTACCTGTGGTGTGTGGAAGACTTTCTAACTTGTAATCTTCCTCAATCGCATCGACGATTAAGTAAATATTTGTATCGCCCTGCTGTGATAAATACTGGCTAAATGCCGTGTAATCTGCGTCAGTATTGCTATAAACTGCATGCGTTTGCAATTTTGTGCCATGCCACAAACCAGCAGTCAAGCTGTTGTTGGTAGCGCATAAAATTAATTTTTTAGAATTTTCAAACATTAGAGTTTCATTTTACCAAACGAGCTATACACTGGCCCTAATACAGACATCATAATAAACGCTAGAATCAAACCCAGTATTACGGTTAAGGCTGGCTCTAGCAATTTAAGCATTTTTTGCATCAAATCATTTACATCTCTATCATAAAAATAGCTCACGTTTAATAACGATTTATCAAGCGCACCTGTACTCTCGCCGACTTTAATCATACGCACCACCAAAGGCGGAAACAAGCCCGCATTGTGAAAGCTATCGCTCATGCTATCACCCGCATTAATCTGCGCATGCGCACGGCTAAGCGCATCGGCCACTACGCGGTTGCCTACAATATTCTCACAAGTTTTAATCGCCTGTAAAATGGGGATGCCCGTTTGATACATTAAAGCAAAATAGCGCGCAAAACGCGCCATAATAATTTTTTGCAAAATCTCACCAGTAATTGGCAAATTAAGTTTAATGTAATCAAAACGATAACGCGCCTCTGGGCTCTGCCTGATATATGCAGCCAAGCCTGTAATCACCACCAATGGAAATGCCAAAATGAGCCACCAATAATGTACAAACGCATTCGAAATAAAAATTAAAATACGTGTATTTAAAGGTAGTTCTTGACCTAGACTATTTAAAAATTTCACCATTTCTGGCACCAAATAAATCATTAAAAATGTGACTGCCGCCATCACCACCACAAACACAAACAGCGGGTAGGCCAATAAGCGCTTGGTTTGCCCCATCAATTCATCTTGCCACTTTAATGTGTTGCAGAGGTTATCAAATACTGTCGACAATTGCCCAGTTTGCTCGCCCGCAGCCACTAAATTGACAAATACTTCATCAAAGACATCTAGATGTTCCGCCAACGCTTGCGAAAGCATTTTCCCGCCTTCCACCTCGCCCGCTAACGCCCCTATTACTTTTTGAAAGTAAGGATTGGTGGTGCTCTCGCGCAAATCAATTAAACCTTCTAACATCGGTACGCCCGCGCTAGTAAGTTGCTCGAGTTGAAAGCAAAACATGACTAAATCTCGATTGCTCACTTTGTTTTGTGAGAAAGCTTTGGTAGATTTTTCGGTCGATTTAAAGGTGATTAAATCTAAACCCATACGCTCAAGGCGAATTTCTAAATCCACCTCATTGAGCGCATCTATCTGGCCTTGTGCATGGCGGCCAGTTTGATCAATTGCCTTGTAATTAAAGGTTGCCACGGCTGTTTATTTGCCTAAATACCAAAGCTGATTATTGAAAAATACGTGCAGTGAGGTCAATCACACGCATCACTTCATCGATACTGGTATAGCCTTCTAAAATTCGCCGCACGCCATCATCTGCCAAAGTGGAAAATCCTTTTTCAAGCGCCATTTTGCGTAACTCATCAAAATGGGCTTTACGAGCAATGAGCGAATCCATATCAGAATCAATACGCAATAACTCCATAATCGCCATGCGGCCACGATAGCCCGTTTGGTTGCAACGTTTGCAGCCTTTATGCTTGAATATCTGAATTGCCTCATTGCGTTTAACGCCCAAAATTTTGCGCTCTTCGTCACTTGGCTTGACAGATTCTTTACAATGCGGACACAGCACCCGCACCAAACGTTGCGCCACCACACCAATAATATTGCCCGCCATAATGTCGGGCGAAATACCAATATCAATGAGCCTAGGAAACGCACCCAAAGCTGAGTTTGTGTGCAAGGTAGTAAACACCTGGTGTCCGGTCATAGCAGCGCGGAAAGCCATAGTGGCAGTATCCGCATCGCGCACTTCACCTACCAAAATAATGTCTGGGTCTTGCCGCATAATCGAACGAATACCGTTGGCAAAATCCACTTTATTTACTTCCGCCACCGATGTTTGGCGCATTTGCGTGACAGGATATTCCACTGGATCTTCCAAAGTCATAATGTTGACTGACTCAGTATTTTGATGCGATAACAATGAATAAAGCGTGGTGGTTTTACCACTACCTGTTGGTCCAGTCACAATCAAAATACCTTCAGGTCGCGTCATCATAAGCTGAAGTTGCTCTAAAGTACTGGTACGCAAGCCCATGCGCTCAAGCGGTATAATCGACCTTTCACGATCCAGCACACGCAATACAATATTTTCGCCATGGATAGTTGGGTGCGCAGATACCCGAAAATCTATTGGGCGACCGCACAAATTCATGTTTAAGCGACCGTCTTGTGGAGAACGCGTCTCGGCGATATCCATGCCGCTGATGACCTTTAAGCGCACTGCGATGCCTGGCCAATAGCTTTTGTGCAAGCTACGCACTTGTTGCAATACGCCGTCTATTCTGTAGCGAATGCGTAAAAAAGCAAATTCAGGTTCAAAATGAATATCAGAAGCACCGCGTTTCACAGCGTCCATTAACAAGGCACCGACTAAACGCACCACAGGCTGAGTGTATTCTTCACCTTCGGCGGCTAAACTTTGATAATCAATTTCGCCTGTTTCTATCTCACGTAAAATGCCATCGACTGAAAGCTCATAGCCATAAAATTGGTCAATATGTTCTTCAAGTTGCGCCTCAGCCGCCAAAACTGGTTTAAGCTGAATTTGCCCGCCCAGCATCGCCCGTAGCTGATCTAACGCTACTACATTGAACATATCTGCCATCGCCACAATCATGGTTTTGGTAGCATCTTCGTAAGCCACAGGTAGCAAATGATAACGACGTGAAAAATCCTCAGGCACCATACTCATTGCATCCACATCGGCAACCACTGTGGTTAAGTCAATACTTTCTTGGCCTATGGTGTGTGCGACTAAATCGCGCACCATGTTCTCAGACACAAAGCCCAAACGCACCAGTTGGCGACCTAGTGGAATATTATTTTGTTCTTGCTCAATTAAAGCAATGCGCAACTGATCCTGACTAATCAGGCCTTGCTGTATCATCAACTCGCCTAAGCGTAGTTTGCGTCTCTGTTCTGCCATTTATTTAGGTAATACCTTAATTAGGTTCAAACATTATTGAATTGCCGCTATGCGGGCTTCTAGCGCGGCCTTATCTATTCCATTAGTGCCAGTTTGAGCAAGTTCTAACGCGCGTTGATAATAGGGCAACGCTAATTTCGATTTGCCCAATTGATCTAAACTCACCGCCAAATTAAATGCATTATCAGCACTTGAGTGCAGCCTATAAGCATCAAAATACGCTTGCTGTGCCGCTGACCACTGATTTTGTTCTGCATACAAATTGCCCAACGCCACATGCAAATTGGCATCGTCTGGCTGTTTCGCTAACATACTTTTAAGGTGACTTTCATTGCTCAATTCATTACCTTGAGGCTGGCTATTTATCAAGGCAGCCAGAGCCAAGTTATTGCGCGGATCAACCTCAAGTACCTTACCATACCAGCCATTAGCATCGGCCTCCCTGCCTTGCCTTGAAGCGATCGCCCCTAAACCTAACAAGGCGTCCACATTTCGTACATCTTGCTGCAGCACTTGTTTGTAGAGCTTTTGCGCCTCAATATCTTTGCCAGCGTTATAAGCCTCATAGGCACTCATCAATATTGGGTTTACGCCAGCCTGCGGTGTGGTTTTAGTGACATTGATAGAAACACTGTCTGATGCAATAGTTTTGCCAAATTGTAATGTTTTAGATTTTCCTGTTTTTTTGGTTGGTGTTGATGACACAAAAGTATCACTGGCTTCTACTGTATTTTCAGCATTTGCAAATGCTTCATCTTCAACGATTACTGATTTTTTTTGTGATTTTTTAGTTGGCTTTTCTTGTCTATCCGCTGGCGCTTCGTCAGCCATCATAGCCTTTATCGGCTCGTGCTCAGCATTTTGAGTATTATCTGCTGGTTCGGTTGCGGCTTGCACAGTTGTAGACGCACTAAGGTTATTTTCAACTTGCTGCGCTGGTTGTTGCACCTGTTCTGGTGTTGGTTGTAATGCAACAGGCCGTGGGGAAATTACAATATCTGGCGTAAAATCTACAAACCGATAAAAATAAACACCCATTGCTAGCAAGCTTAATAAACCCGCACCCGCTATTAAGGCTAATCTCTTATTGCCATTGTTTGCTTCAACGCCTTTGGACGAAAACACATTGGCCGCACTTTTGGATGATGCATTTGAAGTGGATGAAATCACTGAAGGTTTAATACCGTTTTTAGATGCAGCCACACTTGCCTTGCCAGAATCAGAGAGGGCGCTGCTAACTGGACTTAGCGACAGCTCTAAATCTGCTTCAGCAGCACCTTTAGTTTTGTCTGCTCGTTTTTGTTTTGCATTTTCGGATTGTACTTGCTCAGTTTTAGCGTTCTGGGCTTTATCTAGTGCTTTAATTAGCAGGCTCATTAATCATTCGCCTCACTAGCTAATTCGCTTCTTCTAATACATTTTGTAATTGTTGTGCTGGAAGATACTGTTTGTATGATTGCAGCTCATCGCTCTCTAAACTAGCATTAGGTATCACGGTTGGGCGTAAAAATATCACTAACTCTGTTTTCTTGTTTAAATCATCATGGCCAGTAAACACTTTACCCACACCTGGAATTTCTGATAAGCCAGGCACTTTATCTGAATTACGTTGTATTTCATCTCGCATCAAGCCCCCTAATACCGCTGTTTTACCGCTATCTATTTGCAGCATAGATTCCATTTCACTTACATGTATCACGGGAACAAAGCTTGGTATTGCTAAGGAAGGGTTTGGGTCTTTGACATCCTCGGATGAGCTTGTAGTTGTTACCGTAGGCCTTACATTAAGGTTAACCATACCAGTATCACTAATTTGCGGAGTTACGCTCATTACCACGCCGACAGGAACTGTGTTTGGCGTTGTGGTCACAGTAGATAAAACTCCGCCCCCAACTGAACCCTGTGATTGCTGAGCTTGAACTGTAAAATACACTTTATTTGTTACCACTTTAAGCACCGCAGTTTGATTGTTTAATACCATCAATTTTGGGCTCGATAATACCTTGGTATCGCCAAACTGTTTAAGCAGGTTAATAGACGCGGCAATATTACCTAACGCACTAGTAGGATTAAAATATCCAGCAACTATACCTGCACCTGTAGCACGAGTTGTTAAATTACCAGGGGTAAAATTGCCACTATTAAGATTTTGGCTAAAGGTGAAGCCACTACTAGAACCAGCGTTTCCTAACCGACTCCAGTCTATACCGGCTTGAAAACCATCACTTAGTTGCACCTCAACAATCGTGGCTTCTATCAACACTTGTTTTCTAGCACTTCCCATGACTTTGTCGATAAACTCTTGCACTTTTTCGTGTTGCTTATTAGTAGCACGCACGCTAATTACGCCAGTTTCTGCATTAGCAATCACATTGGCAGCTTGTAACGTCGTATATTCTGTTTTTGCACTTTCGCGCTCTTCTTTTGCAAGTTTTGCATCCTCTGCATCGGTGTCTATTGCAGTACCGTTTGATTTGCTGGCTTTGCTCTTGTTACGTGAGCTGGGATTTGCAGACTCGCCAAAGCGCGACACAATCACTTCTTTATCAGTCTCCGCCAATAATTCCTTGATATTTTTTATTAGCGATTCCCACAAATGATTTGATGATATGCTGTCCACAGAAGTACGCGAGCTATTATTTGCGCCGTTGCCGTTAG
>JANYCB010000059.1 GCA_025360485.1 Methylotenera sp.
AAGGCAAGGAAACCCGCTTTGGTATAGCCGATTCCGGATTGTTCGCCACCATTACTACATTGGCTTCCTGCGGAGCAGTGAACGCCATGCATGATTCATTCACGCCGCTTGGGGGTCTGGTTCCGCTTGCCTCCATACAACTTGGCGAAGTGGTGTTTGGCGGAGTTGGTTCCGGGCTTTATGGCATGCTGGTGTTTGCCGTCATGGCAGTATTCATAGCTGGCCTGATGATCGGGCGCACACCAGAATACCTGGGCAAGAAGATCGAGTCTTTCGAGATGAAAATGGTATCCATTGCCATTCTTGTGACACCGCTTCTGGTGCTAGTCGGGACTGCTGTTGCTGTAATGACCGAGGCTGGCCGTGCGGGCATTGCCAGCCCAGGCGCCCACGGCTTCTCGGAAATTCTCTACGCATTATCTTCTGCCGCCAACAACAATGGTAGCGCCTTCGCAGGACTTTCCGCCAACACGCCGTTCTACAACATATTGCTAGGTGTCGCCATGTGGTTCGGGCGCTTTGGGGTCATCATACCTGTGCTGGCCATGGCTGGCGCATTAGCGGCCAAGAAGCGTATCGCCGTTACGACGGGTACTATGCCCACCCATGGCCCGCTGTTCGTCACACTGCTAATAGGTGTGGTATTGCTGGTCGGGTTGCTTAACTATGTTCCTGCGCTTGCCCTCGGACCTACAGTCGAGCATCTGGTGCTATGGGCTGGACATTAAGGAGAAAACTATGTCACGTAAAACTTTTACTCTATTCGACCCTGAATTGGTCAAGCCAGCGATTGTTGAATCGTTCAAGAAACTCGCCCCCAATATTCAGTGGCGCAATCCTGTCATGTTCGTAGTATATGTGGGCAGCATTCTGACTACCATACTGTGGCTTCAGGCACTGGGAGCCCATGGTGAAGCGTCATCCGGCTTTATCCTTGGAGTGGCTGTGTGGCTGTGGTTCACAGTGCTGTTCGCCAATTTCGCCGAAGCGCTGGCAGAGGATCGAAGCAAGGCACAAGCCGCATCTCTGCGTAGCCTGAAGAAGGAAACCTGGGCAAAGAAACTGCATGAGCCAAATGCCGATGCGCAATGGCATACCGTCCCTGCTACTGATCTTCGCAAGGGGGACGTAATACGGGTTGATGTTGGAGAAATCATTCCAGCCGACGGTGATGTAATCGAAGGAGTTGCCAGTGTGGACGAGTCTGCCATCACCGGTGAATCCGCCCCGGTGATCCGTGAATCTGGAGGGGATTTCTCTGCTGTAACTGGCGGCACCCGTGTGTTATCGGACTGGATCGTGATACGTGTTAGCGTTAACCCGGGCGAAACTTTTGTTGACCGTATGATCGCCATGGTGGAAAATGCCAAGCGCCAGAAAACACCCAACGAAATTGCATTGACCATCTTGCTGGTAGCGCTCACCATTGTGTTCCTAGGTGTCACCGTCACGTTACTGCCGTATTCTATTTTTAGTGTGAGCGCGGCCGGTAAAGGCACCCCAGTAAACGTTACTACTCTAATCGCACTACTGGTCTGCCTGATTCCGACTACCATTGCTGGCTTACTTTCCGCTATCGGCGTTGCTGGCATGAGTCGGTTGATGCAGGCCAATGTTATCGCCACCTCAGGGCGCGCGGTAGAAGCGGCAGGTGATGTGGATGTACTGCTACTTGATAAGACAGGTACCATCACCTTGGGCAATCGCCAGGCTACTGCCTTCCTACCAGCACAAGGCGTCAATGAAGCTGCATTGGCAGACGCCGCACAGTTGGCATCGCTTGCCGATGAGACACCGGAAGGCCGTAGCATCGTGGTACTGGCCAAGCAGAAATTCAATCTGCGTGAGCGCGACATCCATGCGCTGGGTGCCACTTTCGTGCATTTCTCAGCCCATACCCGTATGAGTGGTGTCAATTTGAATGACCGCCAGATCCGCAAAGGGGCAGCAGATTCCATCCGTCAGCACGTTGAGGCACTGGGAGGCTCATTTCCCAAACAATTAGCTCAGACAGTCGATGATGTGGCACGTCGCGGAAGTACGCCGCTGGTGGTTTCTGATGGCGATACGGTATTAGGTGTGATTGAACTGAAGGACGTGGTCAAGGGCGGCATCAAGGAGCGCTTCGCCGAGTTGCGTAAAATGGGCATCAAAACTATCATGATAACGGGTGACAATCGCCTCACAGCAGCTGCTATTGCTGCTGAAGCGGGCGTGGATGATTTCCTCGCCGAGGCCACACCAGAAGCCAAGTTAGCCCTGATTCGACAGCACCAATCTGAAGGCCGACTGGTAGCGATGACGGGCGACGGTACCAATGACGCCCCTGCGCTGGCCCAAGCTGACGTTGCAGTAGCAATGAATACCGGCACACAGGCCGCCAAGGAAGCAGGCAATATGGTGGATCTGGATTCTAACCCAACTAAACTGATCGAGATTGTGGAAACTGGCAAACAGATGCTCATGACGCGTGGGTCACTGACCACTTTTAGCATAGCTAATGACGTCGCCAAATATTTTGCCATCATTCCGGCGGCCTTTGTGACTACTTACCCGCAGCTTTCTGCACTCAACATGATGGGCTTGGCGAGTCCCGCCTCAGCCATTTTATCTGCAGTCATTTTTAACGCGCTAATCATCATTTTTCTGATCCCACTGGCGTTGAAAGGGGTACCATACCATGCACTAGGCGCAGCTACGCTCTTGCGCCGTAATCTGGCAATCTACGGAGTGGGTGGCATCATTGCCCCATTTATTGGTATCAAATTGATCGACATGACATTGTCTGTCGCTGGCTTAGTTTAAGATAAGATAGGAAATAATCATGAAAACACTATTACGTCCCGCAATCAGCTTGTTTGTATTATTGTCTGTCGTCACTGGCATTATTTATCCACTGGCAGTGACCGGCATCGCTAACACGTTGTTTCCGTTCGCAGCCAATGGCAGTCTGGTGGAGAAAGGGGGCAAGCCGGTCGGCTCCATGCTGATTGGTCAGAACTTCACAGGCGCCCAATATTTCTGGGGCAGACCGTCGGCAACCAGTCCTAATCCCAACAATAGTACAGCCTCTGGAGGTTCTAACTTGGGGCCACTCAACCCAGCCCTGGCCGATGCTGTGAAAGCACGCATTACAGCACTGAAACAAGTTGATTCGTCCAATACCAAAACAGTACCCATTGATTTGGTAACAGCTTCCGCAAGTGGTTTAGATCCACATATAAGTCCAGCTGCGGCAGAGTACCAGGTCAAGCGCATTGCCAAAGCACGCAGTTTGTCTTTGCAAAAAGTACAGCAGTTGATTACGACACATACTGAAAATCGCCAGTGGGGAGTATTCGGCGAGCCACGGGTGAATGTACTAGCACTCAACCTGGCACTGGATGCGGCTAACTGAAAGTTGGTATACACTAGTTGACATAATGACTGATCAGCGCCCCAACCCTGACAAGTTGCTGGAAAAAATAAACAAAGAGGCCGAAAAGCTTAAGCGTGGCCGCTTAAAAATCTTCTTTGGAGCTTGTGCTGGTGTTGGCAAAACATTTGCTATGCTAACAGCTGCACGCAATTTGCGGTTGCAGGGAGTGATGGGTGTAATTGTTGGTATTGTTGAGACGCATGGCCGTAGCGAAACGGAATCCCAATTATCTGGCCTAGATGTATTGCCACTTAGGAGCCTTGAGTATCGAGGTCGTGAGTTAAGCGAGTTTGATCTTGATGCAGCGCTTTTATGTAAACCCTCACTCATCTTAGTCGATGAGCTTGCCCATTCTAATGTTGAGGGCTCACGTCATCCTAAACGCTGGCAGGATGTAGAAGAGCTATTGTCGGCAGGCATTGATGTATATACCACACTCAATGTCCAGCATCTTGAAAGTCTCAACGACGTAGTGGGGCAAATTACTGGCATTCGTGTCAACGAAACTATCCCAGATAAAGTATTTGATATGGCCGATGAGGTCGTACTAGTCGATTTACCTGCTGAAGAGCTGTTGCAAAGATTGCAGGATGGAAAAGTGTATTTGCCGCAGCAAGCTGAACGTGCGAGCAAAAACTTCTTCCGTAAAGGTAATTTAATTGCCTTGCGTGAAATGGCATTAAGACGTACCGCAGATCGTGTTGATTCGCAAATGCAGGAGTACCGTAGTAATAGTTCAATTCAGCAAGTTTGGCAGGCCAAGGATCGCATTCTTGTTTGTCTTGGAACTGGCCCTGAGGCAGAGCGTTTGGTTAGAGTGGCTGCCAGGTTAGCGCATAGCTTGAAATCGGATTGGCTTGCTGCATATGTTGAAACGCCAAGACTGCAGCGTCTATCAGACACGCAACGTGACCATGTTTTAAAAACATTGAAACTGGCTGAGACGCTTGGAGCAGAAACCACTACTTTGAGTGGGACTGAAGTGGCTAAAATTGTTTTAAATTATGCACGTAGCCGCAATGTTTCAAAAGTTGTCGTTGGTAAATCTACCCGTTCCGCTTTTTCACGCCTCATTACACCTGGTCTTGCAGATGATTTAACCAATCTAGCGACAGACATTGATATTCACATCGTATCTCGTGAGTCCTCATTAACTGAAAAACCTATTACCAGCATTGAAAATACTGGTAGCACAGGGCAATTAATCGAGGGTTCAAAACTTAAAGGCTATTATTTGGCTGCCGCTGCCTGCATAGCCACCACTGTAGTAGCGGCATTACTGGTAGAGTATTTTGAGCTAGGAAATGTGATGATGTTGTACTTATTAGGGGTGATATTAATATCATATAAGTACGGACGAGGGCCTGGAATTTTTTTATCTTTGGCGAGCGTCGCTAGTTTTGATTTCTTTTTTGTCCCACCAAAATTTTCCTTTAGTGTGGCAGATACCCAATACCTGCTGACTTTCTCTGTTATGCTTGTGGTGTCTTTGGTCATTAGCAACCTGACTTCTGGTTTGCGTTATCAAGCGGTCGTTGCTATGCATAGGGAAAGGCGTAGTCGTGCTTTATATGATTTAGGAAAGTCACTGGCTTCAGCACTTACTTCAGAGCATATCATCGAGATAAGTACTCATCATTTGTCAGGAATTTTTCAATCCAAATTAGCGATATTGTTGCCGGATTATCAGGAAAAAATCGTGAATACGTCTGCAAACCTCTTGCCCGATAGCAACCTAAAAGAGATTGACTTTGGAATTGCCCAATGGGTTTACGATCATCAGCAACAGGCAGGGTTCGGGACGGATACATTGCCATCTAGCACCGCCTTGTATATTCCATTACAAGCCCCAATGCGGACGCGAGGGGTATTGGCCATTGTGCCAGAAAATAAACGAACGATTTTTTTACCTGAACAAAGACAATTATTGGATACGTTTGCCTCTCAAGTTGCAATTGCGATTGAACGTGTGCATTACGTTGAGGTTGCACAAAACGCTTTAGTTTCGATGGAATCTGAGCGCTTAAGAAATTCTGTGTTAAGTGCAATTTCCCATGACTTAAATACACCACTTACCACAATTGTTGCGACAGCAGATTTACTTAAACAGCAAACGAGTATTGATGACAAACGCTATGAGTATGTGAAGTTACTATTTGAACAATCTATCCGCATGAAAAATCTCGTCATTAATTTACTTGATATGGCCAGATTACAATCTGGAAAGGTAAAGCTTAACAAGCAATGGCAATTGCTTGAAGAAGTGGTTGGCACGGCATTACGCACGATGAAACAGGCGCTTGTAGCGCATCAGATTAATGTTGATTTGCCCGCCGATTTGCCATTAATTGAATTCGACGCGGTATTGATTGACCGCGTATTGTGTAATTTATTGGACAATGCTGCCAAATATGCACCTGCTGGCACTAGAATTAGTATCAGTGCAGAAATGAAGCAACGTGATGTTTGGATATCTGTTGCGGACGAGGGGTCGGGCTTACCTAAGGACTTAGAAAATCAAATGTTTGACAAATTTACACGTGGTGATAAAGAGTCTTCCAAGGCAGGAGTGGGTCTTGGGCTCTCTATTTGTAAAGCGATAATTGAAGCGCATAACGGTAAGATTTGGGCAAACAATAAATCCCCGTATGGTGCTATTTTCACTTTCTCTTTGCCACTAGGTGTTCCTCCAAGTCTTCCTCCTATTGATGAGTTTCAACCCTAAGCTATGACAAATTATATTGCGAATATTATTTTGGTTGAAGATGATTTGCAGATTCGCCGTTTTGTTTCATCTGCACTTGAAAATGAAAATTTTCAAGTGTTTTGCGCAGAAACTGGCAAGCAGGGTTTGATTGAGATTGGCACACGAAAACCAGACGTGGTTATTTTGGATTTGGGGTTGCCAGATATTGATGGCCTAGAAGTGATTCGCGAAACTAGAAATTGGAGCAACATCCCGATTATTGTACTTTCCGCCAGAACGCAAGAAGCTGAAAAAGTCGAAGCTCTGGATGCAGGTGCAGATGATTTTTTATCAAAGCCGTTTGGTACGCCAGAGTTGCTGGCAAGAGTTCGTGCACAATTACGTCGCAGAGCTATGCTTGGAGAGGATAGTTATCAAGGTGCCTATGATTTTGGCGACATAAATGTAGATTTACCTAGAAGGCTTGTTTCAAAAGCTTCGCAAGCAGTACATTTGACTCCGATTGAGTTTAGGCTTTTTACTGCATTAGTAAAAAATGCAGGTCGGGTAGTTACGCAAAAGCAATTGCTCAAAGAAGTTTGGGGACCTTCGTATGTAGAAAATGAGCATTATCTTAGAATCTATATGAGCCATCTAAGGCAAAAGCTAGAAAATGACCCAGCGCAACCAGAGCATTTAATTACAGAAATTGGTGTGGGGTTTAGGTTTATTTAATGCTGATTTTACTAGAAAAATTCAGTTAAGTGCAGCCTTAAAATATCCGTAAAGTGTCGCGAGTTACCCTATAACTTCTCGATAGAGTTAATCTAAAGCTGGCGTTAACAATAATTAAGAAATCAACATGGCAAGAATTTTTAGAAATCAAAAATTTTGGACTAGATCAATCATTGAATTCGAATGCCCCACGTCTAATCGTATTTAATATATTTAAACCGCGCATCCTCATTTGGCGTGCCTTCTAGCGCACCGCCTTCTGAGGCTGGTTGCCAACCGACGACTTGCTCAATCTTCCCCGCCAATTCAAAATCTTTATCGGTAATGCCTTTGGCGTCATGCGTACACAATTTCACAATCAAAAACGCGTAAGAAACCGTTAAATCAGGGTGGTGCCATGCGGCTTCGGCCAAGTGCCCTACTGTATTCACCACCATCAGCGTGGCCTTCCAGCCGCTGGTTTTATACTTGCGACGAATCCAACCATTTTCTAAAACCCAATGCGGAAGTTCTTTTTCAAGTCTTTGCTTAGTTTCCTCTTCTGAATACACTTTGGCTGTCATCGCGGCTCACTAATGGATTGAAGAAGCAATTTTGCCCAATTTTTCAATGTCAATGCCATCTTCAAAATGCACAAAATCGGTCTTTTTGATGATCCATGGCGAAAATGCTTTGTTCAACGCAAAGTCGCCAAAGACTTGATCAACCAAACCATCTTTAGTAATGGTTTTTAGGCAAAGTTTTTTATCGTTTGGTTTATCGGATTTCACTAAAATCAGATGTTGTGCGCCCAGCTTTTGCGCCAGCCAAGCGGCCAAGCTATCGGAAGTCATATCCCAGTTTTGCGGTATGCTATTAGAATTTAGCACCATTTTGCTAGGTAACCAGATAATGCCGCGATGCTGCCAAGTGCGCTCGTCAATCTCCATCTCGCTACTTGCTGTTGCCAGCAATGGGTTCATATTAGCCAACATTAAGCCAAATTGATCCATAGCCAACAAGGCTAATCGGTGCGCGCAGGCATCACTTATTTTAGAGAGTATCTGTGCCTCTCGCACTGCGTTTGCAAACACGCCGCCGCCAGGCACGATAATTATATTCCCATCGCTAAATTTTGCGGCCACTTCTAACCATCTTTCAAGTTCTGGCGAGCCTAGTAAGCTTCCGCCTATTTTAACTACCCACATGGATTTTTCCTTTAAAAAGCATTTCCACCTTAAAATATCTTTTTAGATGCAATTCGTTAAGTTAAGTTTTAAGTTTTCTTATTGTTATTCAGCTGCTAACAAACTAAATCAAGGCCTCCTAAAAAATTGCATTATTCTTGTGATGCTAGATGCTTTATCTAAAGTTTCTGTGTATTCTTTTTGCGCCTCTGAGTCTGCGACTATACCACCGCCAGCATAAAAGTTAAGTTCATTTTTACTAATGACTGCTGTTCGAATCGTAATATTGGTATCCATATCGCCATCAAAACCAATATAACCAATTGCGCCGCAATATAGCCCGCGGCGATGCGGTTCAAGCTCATCAATGATTTGCATTGCGCGTAGCTTAGGCGCACCTGTGATAGAGCCCCCAGGAAAGCAAGCGCGCAGCAAATCTATAGCCGTTTGATTCGGTTTTAGCTTCCCCTCAATAATGCTCACCAAGTGGTGTACATTGGCAAAACTTTGTAGCTGAAAAAGCTTGTTCACTTTAACACTGCCAATCGCGCAAGTTTTGCTCAAATCGTTGCGCAACAAATCCACTATCATCAGGTTCTCAGCTTTATCTTTTTCACTATTTTGCAGCGCTTGCGCATTTTTTTCATCTTCAGATTCATCAGCAGAACGTGGTCGTGTGCCTTTAATGGGGCGGGTTTCTACATGGTCATCCATTAATTGAATAAAGCGTTCAGGCGAATTTGAAAGTACTTGAAAATGTTCAGTTTCATTCAAGGGCAAATTCATATACGCCATGAAAGGCGCCGGACTAATCTCGCGCAGTTTCTTATATGCTGGCCAACTATTGCCCACCACTTTGGCCGAAAAGCGCTGCGCTAAATTGACTTGGTAACAATCGCCAGCTTCGATGTAAGCTTTAATTTTAGCAAATGTGAGCTGATATTGCGGCTCGGTTAAATTTGAAACTATCGGTGAACTGACTTCAAATTTACTGGTTTTTTCCTCAAAGGAAGATGTGGATTTAGGTGCATGGAATAAGGATTGCAGAGCAGGCCATTTATCAAGCGTTTCTGCATTTAAACCATGTGAAACTAATAGGCTTTTCTTTTCGCGATGATCCACCACCAGTGCCCAATCGTAAAGACCAATCATCATTTCTGGCGCAGCTACCACTGGCAATGCATTGGAGGGTAATTTTTCTATGCGACGTGCTAAATCATAAGCAAAATAACCCAAAGCACCGCCAGCAAAAGGTAGAGTTCCGCCAGAAAAAGGCAACTCAAATTTGGGCGTTTTATATTGGTTTAATAAACTTTTGAGTAGTAAAAATGGATCTTCTTCAGAGATTTTGGAGTTTCCATTTTGCGTAATTGTTGTGTGTTTACCACTAGTGACCAGCGTAATAAACGGCTCAGCCACAATTATATCGTAGCGCCCATATTGGCTGCCAGGTTTGCCTGTTGCTGGATTCAGCATCTGGCCGCTATCTAACAGCATCGCCCACGGCTGCTGCGCGATGCGCTCAAATAGCAGCGCGCTATCGTGATGATAAGGGAGTTCGTGTTTAAGCATATGCTTTACTAGCTGTTTTTTTGCTAAAAGCGCAACCGCATAAGCAGGAAAACACACTTCTAAATCATGCTTTAGTCTTAAATTGATATGCTCTGGAAGGCTCATGGATATTGGTTGGTAGCTGCGGCCTAAATCTAACGCTAGTTGCTTTGTCAAAAAACTGCCCGCGCCAGCGCCGATGATGAGTACACCTGATTTAAGATGTTTTAAAATCGCAGCTTTAATCTGCTTGAGTTGCAAATTTTTACAGGTAGTGGCCAAGTTTAACCAAGTGTCCAAAGGTCTATCCTCAACGTCATGTCCAATCATACGCGCTAATCTGCGCGCGCTATCCTGTACTGTTTTGCCTTTTCCATCAGCAGTTTCCGCCATGTCAAATTCTGGCGGAAGTTCGTCCGTTAAGCGATAAACATCTGCCATCGTAGCAAAATATTCTGCGGTCACGTTAATTTCAGTCTCTTCAAAAACCAACTTTTGCGCCAAAGCCATCACTGGCGTACGTACCACGCCCGTGTAAACCAGCATGTCGGCCTGCATGCGACTCGCGTCAGATAATCCATACTCTACAACCTTACCCGCCTCAATCGCAATAATATCTGTCGTCGTGCTGCCAATGTCGATCAATAATGCGTCTTGCGTGTGCATTGCAAGCGCCCTAGCGCTCGCATGCCAGTTGGCTGATGCTATGCGAGCCGTATTTGCAGAAACCTGTTCTAACGTTACAAAATCGTTATTAGCAGCATAAAACCATGTATCTTTGCCAAGTAATTTTGCGACTAAGTTAGCAATTTCCACTACTCCTTCATGTCGATTTGCAAATAAATCGACCAATTCGCCCGTCATAGTGACAGAGTGCAATGTTCCAGAAGGCTTTATTTTAAAGGCTTGCAGCGCATTGTTGATGGCGATTTCTAACTGCTCTAAACCACGCCAAAGCTGACAAGGTAGCTGCAACACTTGCATCACTTCGCCACTTTCATCCAGCAACACCGCTTTTAAATGTGCCCCGCCGATATCCCAGCCCAGAAAACACTTTTTCGTCATAATTAGGTTTTTAGACATGGAAATTCACAACATTTTGCTGCAGCTTTGGCCATTTAAAGCGCGGTTGAGTGAGCGTTTTAATGATGAGCTCCGCTGGATTTTTTCCAGTAGCCTCGCGCAAACCCACGTAGCTAGTGGTTAAGCGTGGGTTTATTTCCACGACGATAACTTCATCATTATCTACAATCACATCGATACCCACATAACCCACTAAATCTGGCAGCGCTTTGGCAATTTGGTTTGCCACAAGCTCAAATGCTTGCCAATGTTCACGCATGCCGTTGATAACACCGCCCTTGTAGCTAAGCATATGATTATTAATCTCAATTTCCTGCGTATTACAACTTAACAAGTGCGCCTTGCCTTTGCGCATGACACAAGAAATACTTGCTGCATCACCTGGTTGGTAGGCTTGAATCACATGCGTGAGTTGCTTGTCATTTTGCTCAATCCATTCTTGTAAATCATCCGCGTTATTGAAGCAGGCAGTATCGCTGCAGCCAGCGCCATCATTAGGTTTTGCTAGCCAAATCCAATGACTTTTTGGCCAATTGTCTAAAGTATAAGTGGGTATGGTTGCAATGCCCGCCGCTTCCAAAGCCAAACAAGTCGCCATTTTTTCACTAGAGATCCTAATGGAAGCAAGCCCGCAGCCCAATACCAGCGAGCCTTCCAGGCCTGCCATTTGCGTTAAATAATGTAACGTGCCGTCCGTTTCTGGTGCGATTAAAAAAACCGCATCCGCTAATTTAATTTGCGCTTGCCATATCCGCCAAATATCGTCATTCGCGTGCGCAATAACGCACTCATCACAATGTTCTGGAACGTTTAAGCGTGCGTCCACCGTAGTGATTACGCTATATGGCAAACGAGACAAATCATGTAGCAATGCGTCGCGCATCAACGCGCCTTCTTTGGCTAATGATTCAGGCAGCGGCGCTGCACATAAGCCGCCACCAGTGATAAACTCACACACAAATATTTTATTAAGTTTAATAATGCAAATAATCCCTGTGATTGATTTATTAGATGGTGCTATCGTACACGCCAAAAAAGGCGAGCGGCAGCGTTATCAGCCAATAAAATCTTTACTTACGTCATCCTACAAGCCACTAGATATTGTGTCAGCTTTGCTCGATATTTATTCTTTTCAGCAATTATATATTGCCGATTTGAATGCGATACAAAAGATTGAAGAAGTTTACACGACAAATTTTAGTGTTATTGAAGCAATCGCTAAGCGCTTCCCTCATCTCAAACTATGGATTGATGCGGGTGTTAGCAATAATACTGAACTAATTATTTGGCAAAAACTTGATGCTAACATCGTTTTAGGCACGGAAAATTTTGCTAGATTGAGCAATTTTTTATCGTTAAAAAATCAGCTAAATTCGCAGTTTGTGTTGTCACTAGACTTTATGTCGCATGGCTATCAAGGCCCTACGGAATTACTCGCAAACACCAAACACTGGTCACAAGATGTGATTGTGATGTCGCTGGCGAATGTTGGCGCAAACCAAGGCGTGGATGTTGATTTAATTAAAAAAGTGATGGTAATTGCAGCAGGAAAAAATGTCTATGCGGCAGGCGGCATAAGGCATGCAGAGGATTTGAAGTTGCTAAAAGACATCGGCATGCATGGCGCTTTAGTTGCCACCGCTTTGCATCAAAAACAACTAACTTATCAGCATTTAAAAAATCTTTGCCAATAAAAAACCCGAGCAAGCTCGGGTTTATGTTCGCTGCCAATCACTTACTCAAGGTTAGCATGGATTGCGCGCATACCCTCTTCGGTTAAACCTTTTGCAAAAATATTATCGGCAATAATTGCCTCTAAATAAATCAAAGTAGAAAGTTCAAACTGAGAGCCCATCGGCATACCATTTGTCAGCGGGAAACTGCTATCGTTACCAATTTGAATAGTTAAATCGGCCACGTCGGCCATAGCTGATGATTTTTTCATTGAAACCACAGCCAATTTTGCGCCTACTGATTTGGCTTTTTTTACAAACGGTAGTAATGTTTCTGTTCCGCCAGAACCTGAAACCAGCAGCAATAAATCACCCACTTTAATGGCTGGTGTTACGACTTCGCCAATCATACTGACGTTGTAACCAGAGTGCACTAAACGCATAGCAAAAAAGCGTGAAACCAGCAAGGAACGGCCTGCGCCACCAATAAAGATGCGGCCTGCGCCATCCACCAATTGCATCAGTTTTGCGGCATTGCTTTTGTCGGTTTCAGACAAAATTGTCGTTAAACGACTAAAAATTAATTGTTGAGAATCCATGTTAGTTTCCTTATATTCAAATATAAAAAATCCCGACGCATTACTGGGTCGGGATTCTAATTACTCATGTCAATAATTGCTTATTGATAGTGGGTTTAATTAAAAGAGTTTAATTAACCGTGAGCGATTTTTGTGATTTCAGCAGCAGAAGCAGCTGGATCAGCAGCACCGTAGATAGCAGCACCTGCAACAATGATGCTTGCACCAGCGTCACGTACTTGTGCAGCTGTAGCCGCTTTAACGCCGCCAGCAACAGAGATATCAACGCCTAATTTCAAACCAGCAACCATAGCCAAATCGCTAAATGGTGTTTGGCCAGCAGCTTGTTGATCTAAACCAGTGTGCACACCAATGATGTGTGCGCCTAATTTAGCCACTTCACGTGTACGCGCTTCTTTATCAGCCACGTTGATCAAGTCAACTTGTGCTTTTTTGCCGTATTTGTTTGCAACATCGATAATGCCTTTGATAGTACCAATATCAGCACAACCAAGAACTGTACAGATATCAGCACCAGCTTTGTAGAATGGCTCAGCTTCGTAGTAACCAGCGTCCATTGTTTTTAAGTCAACTAAAATTTTGTTGTTTGGGAATTTTGCACGTAATGTTTCAAGCATTTTGATACCGTTATGCTTAATGCATGGTGTACCAATTTCCAAGATATCTACGTGTGGTGCAACTGCTGTTGCCAACGCTACAGTTGCGTCAAAATCTAATGAATCTAATGCCATTTGGGTTTGTGCCATGGTGTACTCTCCGATTAAAAATTTTATTTAAACTTAAATACTCAAGTTAAAAACTTAAAGTATTTAATTAATTATTGATTGTAACTAATTAATCTAGCTACAAAATTTTACAACTACCTTACAACTAAATCGTTTTGCTAAACACGCTAGAAGCTAGGTTCTCATTGGTGTTTAGCGAATTTGAGCAGTGCTTTCAAACTCAAGGACAGCTATCTTAAGTGTCCTGCGCATTGTTGTCAATGTTAAACCGCAATTAACCGTAATTTTTTAGTCCTTAAGTTACGGTTTGATGCGATTTAATATAAGACTTGCCTGCTTATAATCTTGCCGCTAAAGCCACCTCGAGTTTAATCTGATCCGCCACAAAGCCACGAATGCCTTCAGCTAATTT
>JANYCB010000138.1 GCA_025360485.1 Methylotenera sp.
TCACAACTTGGCTCACTGCGTCCCACCCAGCTACCATCGGAACATCGCATAACATCACGAGCGCACTTAAATTGATTTTCCTTAGCTACTGGATGATTTGAAGTAAAAAAGGCGCAACCAACATTAATGCTTGATAAAAAAATGATGAAAGTTAATAGAGCGCTTTTCATTTAGCTTTTAACTGCTCCTTAGTCAGCAAAAATACAAACTGATTGCCAGACTCAACCTCCATCCAAGTAAAAGCAAGCTTAGGGTAAGCTTCTAACAGGGCATCACGATTGTGGCCAATTTCTACCACTAATATACCGTCGTCATTTAAGTATTTAGCCGCTTCACGCAGAATCGTATGTGTGTGATCTAGGCCAGCAATGCCGCTACCAAGTGCGATTTGCGGCTCGTTGCGATATTCAGTTGGCAATTGTGCCATGCTGGGCGCGTCCACGTAGGGAGGGTTGCTGATAATCACATCGTATTTTTTGCTTTTAAGCGCGCCGAACATATCGGATTGAATCGCGGTGACTTGTTCTTCCAGACCGTAATTGCCAATGTTGATATTGGCGACCGCAATCGCATCAGGCGAGATGTCGACAACATCAATCGCCGCATGGGGAAAAGCGTTGGCGAGTAATATGCCCAAACAGCCACTGCCGGTGCAAATATCGGCGGCGCTTTCCACCATCTCAGGATATTCAATCCAAGGCTGCAAGCCATCCTCAAGCAATTCAGCGATAAAAGAGCGCGGTACGATGACACGTTCATCCACATAAAATTTAAAGCCACGCAGCCAAGCCTCGCGCACCAAGTAGGCGGTTGGCGTGCGTTTGGTAATGCGCTGATTGATTAAATGCGCAAGATGCTTGCGCTCTTGTTCGGTAATTACTGCGTCTAAAAAATTATGTAGCGTGTCATGCGGTAAATGCAGAGCACTTAAAATCAGCCACACTGCTTCATCGTAGCTATTATCGGTGCCGTGGCCAAAAAAAATATCAGATTCCTCAAATTGACTTACGGTGAAGCGCAGCCAATCGCGAATGGTAAAAAGCTCCTCAGAAAGGCGTGGAAAGTGCATCATTTAAGTTGGTTTTCCAATCAATAACTTCTTCATGGTGATTTTATAGGTTTCTTTGAGTGGCTCAATATCGGCCACACCTACGCATTCATTGAGTTTATGGATAGTTTTATTCAGCGGCCCAAACTCAATCACTTGTTTGCATATATCCGCAATAAAACGACCATCCGAGGTGCCGCCTGTTGTCGAAAGTTCTGGAGAAACGCCATAAGTTTTTTCAATCGCTCTGGAAATAGCTTCAACCAAGTTGCCACGCGGCGTGATGTAGGGTGGTGAGTATTCCCACACACAATCGTAATCTAACTCATGCTTATCTAAAATGGTATGAACACGCTCTTTTAAATTTTCCTCAGTGCTAGCGGTGCTGAATCTGAAATTAAATAAAATTTCCACTTCGCCTGGCACCACATTGGTTGCGCCAGTGCCGCCATTCATATTGCTGATTTGCCAGCTAGTTGGCGGAAAATATTCATTGCCGTTATCCCACACGGTTTCCACCATGTCTTTAATGGCGGGAGCGACGAGGTGAATCGGGTTTTTTACCAAATGTGGATAGGCAATATGGCCTTGGATGCCTTTAACGGTGAGCTTGCCAGACAACGATCCACGCCGTCCATTTTTAATCATGTCGCCAACAATTTTATTTGAAGTTGGCTCACCAACGATGCAGTAATCAATCAGCTCGTTGCGATTTTTTAATACTTCTACAACCCTCACGGTGCCATCTACCGCCACGCCTTCTTCATCCGAAGTAATCAACAAGCCAATTGAACCTTTGTGGTCGGGGTTTTCAGCGATAAATTCTTCAATTGAAGTAACAAAGGCTGCCAGCGAAGTTTTCATGTCAGCGGCACCGCGCGCATACAACATGCCATCTTTAATAGTGGGTTCGAAGGGTGGTGTGTGCCATTTATCTAGTGGGCCTGTAGGCACCACGTCGGTGTGGCCTGCAAATACGAGTAATGGCGATTCTGTGCCGCGGCGCGCGTAAAAATTATCCACATTGCCAAAGCGCATGCGCTCAATTTTGAAACCCAATTTTTGCAGTCGCGCTATCATGACTTCTTGGCAGCCTGCGTCTTCAGGTGTGTTCGATTGGCGTTTAAGTAAATCAATGGCTAACTCTAGTGTTTTACTCATGGGCGAGCTCTTTTTTGTAAGTGGCTTCGTCGAAACCTAAGCATAGAATTTTACCGTTTTTTTCTACAATTGGCCGTTTTATTACCGAGGTTTTTGCTTGCATTAATATAATCGCAGAAGCGTTATCAACAATGTTAGCTTTTGTGTTGTCATCTAAGCCGCGCCAAGTAAGCCCGGCGCCGTTGATGAGCTTTTCGTGAGGGAGTTGGGCTAGCCAGTTTTCGAGTACTTGTTGACTCACACCTTGTTTTTTGAAGTCGTGGAATTCGTAAGCAATACAATTGCTTTCAAGCCAATCGCGGGCTTTTTTAACCGTATTGCAGTTGGGGATTCCGTAGAGTTTTAGCGTTGACATAGCGCTATTTTAACAGTTACAGCAATACGTGTGCAGCTCTAATGCAGCTTTACAATTGCAGTTTTATTGTCAGCACTTAAAAAATCGTCATTTGGATTAAAATCAGCTTCTATCGGTTTAAAAAGTTGAAATAATTCAGCTTCCGAAATCGGTTTAGAGAATAAATAACCTTGCATTTGATTGCAGCCTAAAGTCACCAATTCATCACGTTGAGACTTGGTTTCTACACCTTCTGCCACTACGTTAAGTCCCAGTGCGTGTGCCAACTGAATAACCGCATCAATAAAAGATCTAGACGCATTATCTTTGTCTACTTTCGAAATAAAAGTTCTACTCAGTTTTATCTCATCTATGTTTAAATCTTGTAAATAGGTAAGTGTAAAAGGATTTAAGCCAAAATCACCTACGGCAATCTTAATGCCAGCCTCTTTAAATTGTGCGAGTAAACGTTTAATTTGCGCTTCATTTTTTGTAGTCGAAGTTTCTTTAATTTCAATGGTGAGGTTTTGCGCTGGCACGCCGAATGTATCGAAGCGCTGAATCGTTTCTTGTACCAACTGCATGTTGCTAAATTGTTGATGTGCTAAATTGATAGATAGATTCAAATCAATATCTAACTCTTTGGCGCGACAAATAGTGCTACAGGCTTCTGTCATCACCCAATCATTGATTTGATTAATTAAACCTAAACGTTCTGCCGTGGGGATAAACGTTTTTGGCAAAACAATACCTTTAGTTGGATGATGCCAGCGAATAAAGGCTTCTGCCCCTATTGGCTCCTGCGTTTTGCAATCTATTTTGGGTTGAAACGCCAGACTAAACTCATTGTTGTCGATGGCGGCACGCAACTCGCGTTTCATTTTTAATATTTTGTCTGAGGCTATTTCAATTTCCGCATCATAAAATTTAAATTGATTTTTACCATTTTCTTTGGCCTTATACATGGCGCTATCAGCAGAAATTACCAGTTTTTCAATATCACCATCGCGAGGGTAAACAGCAATACCAATCGAACAGGATAGCTCGATTTGTAGCATATTTACCATGAAAGGTTCTTTAATAGAGCTAAGAATACGCTCGACGATAGGAATGATGTCTTCATCAGATTTAATTTCTTCGAGGATAGCGATAAATTCATCACCCCCAATGCGCGCTACAGAGTCGCAACCACGTATCGCCGCATTTAATCTATTAGCGACAGAACTTAAAATGATATCTCCAACATGGTGTCCATAATTGTCATTGATAGGTTTAAAGTAATCTAGGTCAATATAGGCAACAGCAATGGTGCCACCGGAGCGTTCATTACGATTTAGTGCATTTTCTAAGTTGCGTTGAAAACCTTTACGGTTTGGTAGTTTAGTTAAACTATCTACAGTGCTATGTAAATCATGGGCAGATTTCTTTTTAGTGTCAAAAAGTTTAAAAGAGAACAGTTCGTAGCCATGTTTCTCTAAATACAGCATAACGACAAATAGTAATAAAAACAGGCACATAACAGACAAGGCAATAGTAACGCCAACCAATTGATTGCTTTGATAATTTAAATTCTCGTTGAAAAGATTAAAGTCGATTATGGTTGCATTATTGAGTGCTAAATTCTCGGCAATGATGACACTAGCGATAATGTAGGCAAATACAATTTTAATAAGGGTAGGGTGTCGACCAATGTAGTTTCTTTCAGAAAACAATAGCAAACTCGATGTAAAACAAACCACAAAAGATAAAAGTGCTGCGAGCATGCTGGTGTAGGGTATAAATCTGAAGCTGCTCGGGCTGTGTAAGCCCATTAAGAAACTATAATATAGAGCAAGTGTGCAAGCGCTAGAAAGAATACTACTACTAATAAAAGTGGTTAAATTAAAATGCGGTTTACTCGCAAGGTTTAATGTAACAAAGGCAATGCCTACGGCAAAAAACCAAGCCATTATTAACATTATGGGGTCATGACCGATTTCGCTAAAGTCGTGAAAAGCTAATGAAATTAGTAGATGATTTGCCCATAATCCTGTTCCCGCAATCAAGGCAAAGCTTAACAGTAAGACATTTCTATTTGCTGGAGTAGAGATATAGACGCGATTTACCATTTCGAAGGTAAATAATAAAGCGGCTCCTGCAGTTAATACAGAAATAACAAGTAACCAAATGTCAAAATGAGCGTGCATATAATTAAGCTTTTTTAAAAACTTGAATCTGTATAAGCAAGCTTTATGCCTAACTTGCAATCGTTACTTAAAATGCAAGCTGCGTACGACATGAAAAATATTTAATAGATTGATTTTAAATAATAATTTTAGTTATAAAAGTTAAAAATGTGCTAGTAGATAGGGATGGCATTTGTTTAAAAAATAGAAAAATACGACTAAATATTGACGTTCTTGTGGGAGTGAACATCTAACTTATGGGGAAGGGTTAAGCCTGCGTAATGAGGCTTTGAGGAAAGAAATCCTGAGTAGTGAAACGCTGAAGAGCAAAATTAAGTGCAGGTGGATTGCTAGGCTACCTGCACTGCGTGGGCTTGCGTTAAATGCCGCGCAATAGCTCGTTAATGCCTACTTTTCCAAGCGTTTTCGCGTCGACTTTTTTAACAATCACTGCGCAATACAGACTGTAGCTACCATCTTTAGAAGGCAAGTTGCCTGATACCACCACCGAGCCAGTAGGTACGCGGCCATAGAATACTTCGCCAGTTTCACGGTCATAAATTTTAGTGCTTTGGCCGATATAGACACCCATCGAAATCACACAGTTATCTTCTACCACTACGCCTTCAACTACCTCAGAGCGCGCACCGATAAAGCAGTTGTCACCAATAATGGTTGGGCCAGCTTGCACTGGCTCTAATACGCCGCCTATGCCCACGCCGCCGCTGAGGTGCACGTTTTTGCCGATTTGTGCGCAAGAGCCGACAGTTGCCCAAGTATCCACCATGCTACCTTCGCCCACGTACGCGCCGATATTGACATAGGAAGGTAAAAGGACTGCATTTTTACCAATGAATGAGCCACGACGTACCATGGCACTTGGCACCACCCGGAAGCCACCTGCTTTAAAATCCTCTTCAGTATAGTTAGCAAACTTCGGTGGTACTTTGTCAAAGTAACGCGTCACGCCATCATCCATCAGCGCGTTGTCTTCTAAGCGAAAAGACAGCAATACCGCCATTTTTAGCCATTGATGCGTTTCCCAAGTTTGTGTGTCACCAATGCGTGAGGCCACGCGAAGCTTACCAGCGTCTAAATCGGCGATGATTGAATTAACAGTAGTTTTAATTTCTGCTGATGCATTGGCTGGGTTAATGTTGGCGCGGTCTTCAAACGCGGCTTCGATTATGCTTTGACGTGGATCCATAAGGCTCTCAAATTTGGTTAAATTAACAAAGCGCTATTTTAACCTATCTAGACTATTTTCAAAAAATAAAGCGCATAGTTTTATGCTATGCGCTTTTAATGAAACTATAAAATTAATTATGATTTTGTTTTAGCAGCGTCGTAAAGCGGTTTTACTTTTGGCACCAACTTACTTAATTCGGCAATACGGGTTTCATTGGCTGGGTGAGTGCTAAGAAATTGCGGGGGTTTTGAGCCGCCCAATTTACTCATTTTTTGCCATAAAGTAATTGCCGCTTCTGGGTTGTAACCCGCGCGGGCAGAAAGTTCTAAGCCAATTTTATCCGCTTCAGTCTCTTGCAAACGGCTATTTGGCAAGGCAAAGAATAATTGCGAACCCATGCCTGCAGCCTGTACAGCAGCTGTGCCAGCAGAGCCAGTAACAAACGCACCTAGCGCCTGCAAACCAAATTGTTGCACATAAGCTTGCGACATACGTTCACGGCCATGCTCACGCAATGCGTGGGCGATTTCGTGACCGATTACTGCGCCTAACTCGTCATCTGTTGCTTTTAACTGGTCAATCAGCCCAGTGTAAACCATAATTTTGCCACCAGGCATACAATAAGCATTCACTTGGTCGCTCTTATCAACGTTTACTTCCCATTTCCACTGCACGGCATCTGGCCTGAATACACCAACTTGCGCGATGAGTCGGTTTGAAATTGCGCGAACACGATCCAATTGAGCTTTGTCAGCATTAAGCGTTTTTTTTGTTTCTGCTTCTTTAAGAGTTTGCGTATAAGCTTGAGTTGACATGCTAGTCACTTGTGAAGCTGGCAGCAGCATAAATTGTGAGCGATTTACGCCTGAAACGCTGTCTTTGGTCGTCGTTGCGCAACCGCCTATTTGTAAGGATACGGTGGTTAAAAGTACAAAAGCAAACTTTTTCATTATGGTTTCCTTAAATCTTGAGCTAATAAACAGTAGTAACGCATTACATCTAAAATGGTTGAATTAAATTTTAATTCACACTTAATTAAATCGTTAGTTGAGAGCCGAGTTCAATGACGCGATTGGGTGGTAATTTAAATTGGTTGGTAATGGTTTCTGCACTGCGAAATAGGCCGATAAAGATTTTTTTGCGCCAATAGGCCATGCCTAATTTACGGGTAGCGATTAAACTTTCTTTACCAATAAAGTAAGAAGTATCCATTGAGTCAAATTCTAAACCATATTTACTACATAGAAGTAAATCGCGCGGCAAATCAGGTTCGTCTTTAAATCCATAGCGAACAGTCACGCGATAAAATTCATAGGGAAGTGCTTCAACACTGGCGCGTTCTTCTTGATTGGTATGTGGAAAATCTAAAAATTTAACAGTTAAAATCACTACTTTTTCATGTAGCACTTTGTTGTGTTTTAAGTTGTGTAACATGGCGTGCGGCACGCCCTCTGGGTTGGGCGTCATAAATATTGCGGTACCCGGCACTCGTGGCGGTGGGTGTGCGCCTACCGCTTCAATAAAAGGCTCTATCGCCATAGCTTCAGATTTTAGGCGACTGTAGACTAAAGTGCGACCGTTCTTCCAGGTGAGCATGAGCGTGAAAATACAGATGCCAATGAGTAGCGGCACCCAGCCACCATCAGGTATTTTGAGTAAACTTGCGCTAAAAAATGCCAAGTCTATGGTTAAAAATATTGCTACGAGTAAATAGGTTTTAAGTTTGTTCCAACGCCAAATTTCTATGAATACGACTGAGGCAAGTAAGGTGGTCATAATCATATTGCCAGTTACTGCAATGCCGTAAGCGGCAGCCAAATTACCCGAGCTACGGAATCCAAGCACCAGCGCCATTACAGCCAGCATTAAGACCCAATTAATGCGCGGCATATAGACTTGGCCTTGCATGCTTTCAGAAGTGTGTTGTATGTGCATACGCGGCAAATAGCCCAATTGCAGTGCCTGGCGGGATATTGAAAATGCACCTGTGATCACCGCTTGCGAGGCGATTACTGTGGCCACCGTGGCTAAGCCAATTAGCGGAAATAGCGCCCACTCTGGCGCTAGTAAATAAAATGGATTTTTAATGGCTCCGGCATTGCGCAAAATGAGTGCGCCTTGTCCAAAGTAATTCAATAATAATGCAGGTAATACCAACCCATACCAAGCCAGCGTAACTGGGCGACGTCCAAAATGTCCCATATCTGCATATAAGGCTTCAGCACCAGTGACTGATAACACCACCGCGCCTAACGAGATAAATGCGATCAATGGTTGATGCATAAAAAATTCAATAGCATAAAACGGGTTAAGTGCGTGTAGTATTGTGGCATTGTGGGCAATGCCAATAACGCCGAGTACTGCCAGAGCGCCAAACCACAGCAACATCACAGGCCCAAAAAATGCGCCTACGACATCGGTGCCTTTGCTTTGCGCCCAAAATAAGCCAAATAGCACCAATAAGGTTATCGGTACAACTATTTCCTGCAAGTGTGGCGCGGCGATTTCCAAACCTTCCACTGCCGAGAGTACTGAAATCGCGGGGGTAATCATGCCGTCAGCATAAAACATACAGGCGCCCAAAATACCTAGCATCATGATTTTACGTTGTTTTTTAGAATTACTCTCTGCATTGCGGCTGGCAAGCGCCAGCAAGGCCATAATGCCGCCTTCGCCACGGTTATCGGCACGCATAATAAAGGCCACGTATTTGATCGAAACAATTAGGATTAACGCCCAAGTGATGAGCGATAAAATGCCGTAAACGTTGCCAGGATTGAGTGCTACAGTATGATGTCCTGCCGAAAAAATTCCTTGAACGGTGTAAATTGGGCTGGTACCAATGTCGCCAAACACCACGCCCAGAGCGGCTAAAGCCATGGTGTGCAGTGCGGTTTTGTGAGTGTTGTTATTATCCATTGGTTTTGAAGTCAAAGGCTAGCGGCTTTAAAGCGAACGAGCATTATCAATCAATTAGAGGTGCAAACCAATATGTAAATCAGATTATTTAACAATTTAATCGGTTTTAACATGAATTATTGTTGCATCGGCGCACCCTTTTTCAAAAACTAGGTTCACTGCATTACCTATTTTAAGCTGTTGCGCATTCTTTATGAGTGCGCCAGATTTATCTTGCACCATGGCGTAACCGCGCGCCATGACATTCTGCGGGCTGAGTTGTTCGAGACTATTTTTTAGCTGTAAAACATGTTGTTGATGCGATTTTAATATGCCCTGCAAGGCAATATCCATGCGGTGTTTGAGCTGGTCAATTTGAGTGGTTTTGTTTTCTATTTGTTGCCTGGGTGAAATTAATCTGCGTGCTAAATAATCCAGCGTTTGAGCATGGCTCTGCAAGCCAGTATCCATGCGCCTTCCCAGCCTGAGCCATAATTGCTGTAATTGTGTTTTAAGTGTTTCAACATCTTGGCAAGCCAGTTCCGCTGCCGCGGTGGGCGTGGCTGCGCGCATATCCGCCACAAAATCGCAAATGGTAAAATCCGTCTCATGGCCGACACCGCTGATGGTGGGGATTGTACATTCATCCATCGCACGCGCGACGATTTCCTCGTTAAATTGGCATAAATCTTCCATGCTGCCGCCACCGCGACAAATAATGAGTGTATCGACTTCTGCGCGTGTATTCGCTGCGCTAATTGCCTTGGCAATTAGCGCAGCCGCGCCTTTGCCTTGTACGGGCGTAGGGTAAATAATCATCTTAATTGCAGGATTCCTGCGTTTCAACGTGGTCAAAACGTCGCGCAAAGCCGCCGCATCGGGTGAAGTCACAATGCCAATCGTCTTTGGATATTTTGGAATGGATTGCTTGTAAGCCGCATCAAATAAGCCTTCGTGCGCAAGCTTGATTTTTAGTTTTTCAAACGCTTCAAATAGCGCGCCCAAGCCCGCTTTTTGTACGAATTCGACCGTGAGTTGAAAATCACCGCGCGCTTCGTAAAGGGTTACTGTACATCGCGCTTCAATCTTATCGCCTTCGCGTGGTATAAAATCGACATAGCTATTGCGGCCTTTAAACATCACGCATTTCACTTGCGCGGCTTGGTCTTTAAGCGAGAAATACCAATGACCCGAAGCCGCACGGGTAAAGTTTGAAACCTCGCCAGAAACCCAAAATAGCGAAAAACTTGTCTCCAGCACTTCGCGCGCCAAACGATTTAACTCGGTGACGGTCAATATGCGGCTAGGCGTCAATTCGGAGCTGCCTAAAAGTGGGTTAGTTAAATTTGTGGGTAAATCAGCCAAAGTTTACTCAATCCGTTAAAATAGTTTTTTTAGGATTATATGATGAATATGTTAAACAAAATTTTTGCTGGGCGCACTGGGTATTTAATTGGATTTGTCACTTGCTTCGGCCTCGTTGGCTTGGCGCTATCGATACAAACCGCTTACAACCTAGAGCCATGCCCGCTCTGCATCACGCAGCGCATGTTTTTTATGGGCTTAGGCTTATTGTTTTTAATCTCAGCGTTTGTAAAACCTGCCACAATTTATTCAAAATTTTTAACAGTTTTGCAAGTGCTCGCCGCGCTGGGCGGTGCGGGCTGGGCGATTCGCCATTGGTATTTGCAAGCGCATAAAGGCGAAATCATTGCCGATTGCGGCGTCGGTTTTGATTATATGTTCGAGAATTTTCCGCTTAAAAAAATGTTCACCCTCATTTTTAAGGGGACGGGTGATTGTGCCACTATTGATTGGACGCTGTTTGGACTGACTTTACCACAACTGGGTTTAATCGCATTTATTGGGTTGGGTGCATATGCGTTATATTTAGCAAAGTTAAAAAATGAGTAAAAATCAGATTTACTTTACAGGTGTCATGGTGCTCGGACTAGTATATGGATGGGTAAAGGCTGCTTTTAGTAGTCCAGTTTTTCTTGGCATTGCTATTACGTATTTGATTGTAATTAGAGTGATTGCTGAGAGATATGGTAAGCATTAGCAAATTGAATGAATGGTTCTATTAATTAAAATTTATGAAAACAAATACTCTCGACAATTTTGTCGGTAACACGCCGCTGGTGGCGTTGCAGCGCTTAAACTCGAACAAAAGCAATACGATTTTGCTGAAATTAGAAGGCAATAATCCCGCCGGCTCGGTCAAAGATAGGCCTGCACACAGCATGATTGCGCGCGCCGAAGCGCGTGGCGACATTAAACCTGGCGATACCTTAATAGAAGCGACCAGCGGCAATACGGGCATTGCGCTGGCGATGGTGGCGGCCATGCGTGGTTATAAAATGGTGCTGGTGATGCCAGAGAATCAAAGCATTGAGCGCCGCCAAAGCATGACGGCCTATGGGGCAGAGCTGGTATTGACGCCTAAAGACGGCAGCATGGAGTTAGCCAGAGACATCGCGCTGAAAATGCAGGCTGAAGGCGAGGGCATTGTGTTGGATCAGTTTGGTAATAGCGATAATCCGCTTGCACATTATGAAGGTACTGGCCCCGAAATTTGGCGCGATACGAATGGCAAGGTCACGCACTTTGTTTCTAGCATGGGCACGACGGGCACGATTATGGGCGTTTCGCGCTATTTAAAAGAGCAAAATTCCAATATCAAAATCATCGGTGTGCAACCTGAAGAAGGCAGCCAGATTCCGGGGATTCGTAAATGGACTGAAGAGTATTTACCCAAAATTTATGACGCAAAACGTGTAGATGAACTGCGCTACGTGAGCCAAAAAAACGCTGAAAACATGACTAGAAAACTTGCCAAAGAAGAAGGCATATTTGCAGGAATATCAAGTGGTGGTGCACTTTACACGGCGTTGCAGCTTTCTAAAGAGTTAGAAAATGCTGTGATTGTGAGCATTGTTTGCGACAGGGGCGATCGGTATCTTTCTACTGGAGTGTTTCCTTCATAAACATGTTGCGAAACGCCACAATGGCTTGTTTATTGGTGCTGGCGCAAAACGCGTTTGCAGTTAGCTCTATCAACATAAGCGCGGAGAGCATTACAAACGACGGTGCGGTAGTGCGAAATGCCAATATCTTGGTGGATTTAAAGGCCAATACCACGGTGGCGTTAAAAGCCGAGCATATTCAATACGATAATTTAGAAGCGCGTAATGCCAATATTTACTTAGACTATCGCAAGCTTAATAATCAAAACCAGCCGATGCTGGCGTTGGACACCGATTTAAAGCAAGTTAGCGATAAAGCTTGGGCAAAAGCGCAAATGCACTGCCAGCTACCCTCGAATTTAAAGCAAGCTGTGTGGGAATGTAACGACGGAAAATTTACGGCAGAACGTATCAGTATGCCGTTCTCATTAAGCGTAACACCACAACCCAAGGGCTTTGCAGCCAATATCAATCTTAAAAGTGCCAATTTTAGTGATGAAGCTGGCTTGCATGCGGCTGAGAAACTTACTGGACATTTAACTGTTGTCGCCAAGCAAGAGGGCGATACCTTGCTTTTTAATAGTGCGCTTAACTGGCAAAGCGGCGAGGTTTTTTGGCAGCCTTTGTATTTTGCTAATGGCGGCCATGAACTGCAAGCCAATGGAAGCTTGAAAGGCGATATTCTTACACTGGATAACGCGACTTTAAAGCTGGATAAAGTGGGCGATTTGAAGTTCAACGGCCAAGTTGATACCAAAACTTTCAAAATTCAAAAGTTAAACGCAGATTTGCCGAATTTGGATTTAGCCGAAGCTTACCCTTTGTTATTTAAGCCTTTTTTAGGTAAAACCATGCTAAATGATGCGGAAATAAACGGTAAAGCGGCGCTGAATGTGAGTATTGTGGATTCGCAATTAAAGGCTTTTAAAATCACGCTAAAAGAGGCTAATATTGATGATAAAAATCATAAGTTTGCATTTTACGATGTGAATGCAGATATTCCGTGGAGTTACGACGAAGCCACCAAAGTGAGTTTTTCATACAATAACGGCTTATTGCTCAATATGCCGCTAGGCCGCACCAATATT
>JANYCB010000141.1 GCA_025360485.1 Methylotenera sp.
CGATGAATTTGCAACTTTAAATCACGCATACTGGCAAGCGCGTTAAAGTCTAAATATTTTCTAAAAATAAAAGGTTTAAGTAGCTTTTCCACACTGCTCTGCGGCCCAACAACCGCGCGGCCTTTAATCCAAGCATAACGCTCCCACTCTCGGCCATTATTTTGGTAATAATCTTCTAGCGCATCTAAATTTGAAACCAAAACCCCTTCGCCTCCAAACGGTCGAAGTCGCATATCCACGCGAAACACAAAGCCATCTTCGGTTTTCTCGTCTATCGTAGCGATGAGTTTTTTGGCTAGTTTGGTGAAAAAATCTTGGTTAGAAATGACGTTTTCACCCAATATTCCTTCTGTCTCACCTTCTTGCTCATAAACAAAAATCAAGTCAATGTCGGACGACACGTTGAGCTCGCCGCCACCCAGCTTGCCCATGCCTATTACGATTAAATTTTGTAGTGCGCCGCTATCGCCTAACGGTCTGCCATGAATAGCTTGTAGCCATGCTTGTAAATATTGAGCCGCTGTATTTAAAGTGATTTCTGCCAAGTTGGTAGTGGTTTTCACTACTTCATTAAGACTGTCGGCCATAGAACCAGCCAAACCATTCAAATCGCGGTATATCATCCGTAACATCACACGTTGACGCAACTGACGTAACACTTTTTTGAGTGAATTTTCATCGCTGATTTTTGTAGCATTTATAAACTGTTGCATTTCAGCAATGAGATACATTTGCTGATGATTTTGTAGCAAATCAAGCAACAACTCCACATCTTTTGATAACAATTGTGCAGCGAACGAACTGCAATCCACCAAGCGCCTTATACCCGTTACAAAACTAGCTGTAGCGTGGTTTTCAGACAATAATTTATCAAGTGTAAGCATCAGTTTTTTAAGGTAATATAGGTGTCTTGCAAGTAGTTACATCTTACCTTAATCATTATAATAATTTGTATTATTGGGAGTGGATCAGCATGTCAATCGAATCAGTACTACACGAAAACCGCATTTTTGAACCTAGCGAAGCATTTAAGAAGCAGGCTACAGTTTCTGGCATGGAGGCTTATAAAAAACTTTGTGCAGAGGCTGCGGCTGATTATGAGGGATTTTGGGCTAAGCTCGCGCGTGAATTATTGATTTGGCACAAGCCTTTTACTAAAACATTGAATGACTCGCAGGCGCCATTCTACAAATGGTTCGAAGATGGCGAACTCAATGTTTCTGTCAATTGCCTCGATAAACACTTAGCCACAATCCCCAACAAAACCGCCATTATTTTTGAAGCTGATAACGGCGACACCAAAAACGTCACATACAAAGAACTGTATCACCTAGTGTGCCAGTTTGCGAATGGCTTGAAAAAACTTAATTTAAATGTTGGCTCGCGCGTCATTATTTACATGCCCATGGGCATTGAAGCCGTCGTCGCCATGCAGGCCTGCGCAAGGTTGGGGTTGATTCATAGCGTAGTTTTTGGTGGCTTTTCAGCCAAGAGTATTCACGAGCGCATTTTAGATGCTGGCGCTTCGGCAATCATCACGTCTGACGGCCAATTCCGCGGCGGTAAAACACTGCCATTAAAAACTGCTGTCGATGAAGCGATTGCCATGGGCGGGTGTGAATGCATTCAAAAAATCGTGGTACTCAAAAAAACCGGGCTAGATATCACCTGGAATGCAAACAATATCTGGTGGCATGACCTTATTGCAGGCGTCGCAGACACCTGTGAACCAGTGATGGTAAATGCGGAGCATCCGCTGTTCTTGCTTTATACGAGCGGTTCCACCGGCAAGCCAAAAGGCGTGCAACACAGCTCAGCAGGCTATTTGCTGCATGCCATGAACACCATGCGCTGGACGTTTGACATACACGCTGATGATGTATTCTGGTGCACTGCTGATGTGGGCTGGATTACCGGCCACACCTATATCGCCTACGGGCCGCTCGCAATGGGGGCGACACAAATCGTGTTTGAAGGCATTCCCACCTACCCTAATGCTGGCCGTTTTTGGCAAATGATCGAGAAGCATAAAGTCTCGATTTTCTACACTGCGCCAACGGCGATACGCTCGCTCATTAAAGCTTCGGAAACCACACCAGAAGTGCACCCTAGAAACTACAATTTAACTAGCTTGCGCTTGTTGGCTTCAGTGGGTGAGCCGATTAACCCAGAAGCATGGATGTGGTATTTTGAGAACATAGGCGGTAGCCACTGCCCAATTGTGGATACATTTTGGCAAACCGAAACTGGCGGCCATGTCATCACACCGCTACCAGGCGCTACAGCGCTGGTACCTGGCTCATGCACGCTTCCATTCCCTGGCATTGCCATTGACGTGGTAGACGAAACCGGCAAGGATGTACCTTGGGGCACGGGCGGCTTATTGGTGATTAAAAAACCATGGCCATCAATGATTCGCACCATTTATAACGATGCCGAAAGATACGTTTCCAGCTATTACCCAACCGATTTAGGTGGCACAACTTACTTAGCGGGCGATGGCGCGGTGCGCGATGCCAAAACTGGCAACTTCACCATTATGGGCAGAATTGACGACGTGCTGAATGTATCTGGACATAGGCTGGGAACGATGGAAATTGAATCTGCACTCGTCTCAAATCCGCTCGTTGCTGAGGCTGCCGTGGTAGGCAAACCGCACGATATTAAAGGCGAATCCGTCGTCGCCTATGTCGTGCTAAAAGGCGCACGGCCAACTGGGGACGAAGCCAAGAAAATCGTCGAAAATTTACGCAATTGGGTAGGCAAAGAAATCGGCCCGATTGCTAAGCCAGATGAAATAAGGTTCGGCGATAACCTACCAAAAACCCGCAGCGGCAAGATTATGCGCCGTTTGTTACGCAGCCTGGCCAAAGGTGAAGAAATCACCTCGGATATTTCCACGCTTGATAACCCAGCGATTTTGGAACAGCTTAAAGAAGTGGTGCGTTAGGAACCTCTTTGCCACTCTCGGAGCTTAATAGTGTTTTCCTTGATGGTTTGCAATTCTGTTCTAAAGTTTACACACTTTTTGAACATATCCGTGAGCAAGAAAACGGGATTTCTCGATTAAGGCTTCGAGACTCAAATATTGAGAAAAAACTAATCGAAGAATTACTGCCTATATGCACGTATGTACAGTCTAAATATCGAGCGGGAAGATACATCTCAGTAAAATGGATTAATGGAAGTCAAAAGTTTGATGCGGAAATTCAACAAAAAGGCGGCTATGTAAAGCAAGGGTATTTCCCCGAAACCGCGTATCTTGAAGTAACCTGTGTCATGCATCCAAATGACTACTTGAGCCGCGAGCTGCTAGATAAAGAAGGTTTCTCTTTTGGACTCGATGGAATAAAACGCCTTAAATCGCGCGAAATTGTCTCCGAACCAGTTTCTCATTCTAATTTTGACTTCGTACTGAGTTTTAGTAAATTAATACTCAAGCAGATAGACAAGAAAATATCTATTTCCTACCCTGCCAACACTACCCTCATCATTCAATGCTCACTTAACACGCTTTACACACCTGATGAATGGGAAATGCTAATAGCTGATGTAAGGAAAAATATCTCAGCTCATAACTTTCAAGAAATATTCATATTCGATGCCGTTACTAATTACAACTCTTCACTTTATGGCATCAAGCCT
>JANYCB010000161.1 GCA_025360485.1 Methylotenera sp.
AAACGGCACCCCGCTGCCGCTTCATCCTTCGGTCTTAGCGCCGCATCTGGGTGACGGCTGCGGAACTCATGCTTTCAGCACTCAAACAGTCCTCGCCGCTTAACCCAGCTTATGCTCAAGCCGAAGGCGCGGCAAGGGGATGAAAAACCATACGGCACAATGCTTTGCAGTTATTGCCCCTACACGGGCTGTGGAGCGATTTCAAGGTGGTGTGTACAGAACATGAACTTCAAAGTCTTCGGGTTTAAGCTCATGTTCTGCACAGTAAGCCTGAAAAAGCAAATTTCCCTGCTCAAGTGCTTCACCCGTGAGATTGGCAGAAATCGTGACTTCCCACTCTGGGCTATTTTTTGAGTTATCTTTCGGCCAAGCGCTTACTATGAATTTTTGCATACTGCCTCCAGTTAAAAAAGAATATCCGAAGTTCCACTAGTAAAGTGTAAGGCACTCAATGATACTCTGATCCTTAACGGTCTCAAAAGCCGCGCGTTATTTTTTCATAACAATCATGGTATTTCATAGGGGCTTCATCGCGATTTCCACATTCACGCTTTGCGAGTTCATCCCGTCGCCGATATTCGTCCATTGAAATTCCATACAATATCGCTACCGCGCAGATACCGTAATTTTCGCTTTGCGTCTTATTCATGTAGCGCTGACAATCGCGGTCGATTTTTGCTTTTCGCTTGAGTAATTCTTGTTTAGAAATTTTCAACTCTTTTGCCTGATACGCTGAATCTGCTTCTTCCGTATAAGGGTCCATCTCAGAGAGGCCGTACCGTTCGAGGTCTTGCTCACTTAAAAATTTAACACTATCCGAAGAGATGCGAATCATATCGTCATACAATGCAGGGTTAATGTTCATCTCGTTGAGATATTCTTTCACTTTGTTACCAAGCGAGCTATAGAATGTTTTTTGTTCTTCGGCGGTTGTTGCGTCATCTCGCGATTGATATGGCCGATGAATACCAACCTTTCCGCCTACCGTCCTGTTGTTTGATCCAGCGAGAACAAAGACGCATGCACTTGCGCAAACATGGTCGGGGGAAACAATTGCGACTGTGCCGAGCTTACGAAGAATTCTTCCCAAATCCATTGCTGCATCGAGATTGCCACCAGCACTATTTAGGAAAATAACGCGATGTTGAGGAGCTAATCTTTCAAGTACAGTGACATCTGCTCGCTTTATTTCACCAGTCAAGAATAGAGCATCTCGACCCTCGGGTTTTATCTGATGCAGTTCGATATCTGCATTCGCGACAGTCGATAAGAAGAGGCTGATTGCTAATAATATCGTTTTCAAGTGCATCTAATTCCCAGTTTTAGGCTGCCGCCCAACGTAAATAGACATCCTAATTGAAGCTTTATATTGCGTCAAATGAGAGATTTTGGTGTTAATAAATTACATTTTTTAAAATAAAATCATAGGTAGGTGTATCAGCTCTACTTTTCTAATTAAAGCCTTTTCACTCAATGTGTTAAAATAGCGCTGAAGCTGGCCAGACAGTCGCTGCTCAGAAATGAGGGGAGGAAAGTCCGGGCTGCACAGAGCAGGATGACGGCTAACGGCCGTACGTCGTGAGACGAGGAATAGGGCCACAGAGACGAGCGTATTCAGTTACGGTGAAACGCGGTAACCTCCATCCGCAGCAAGACCAAATAGGCTGGCAATAGGCGTGGCTCGCGCTGCCAGCGGGTAGGTTGCTCGAGCGCATGAGTAATTGTGCGCCTAGATGAATGACTGTCGTGTGTTGCAAAACACACACAAAACCCGGCTTATCGGCTAGCTTCTTTTTCTTTTTTTAATCCTTTCATGCAATTCAATCACATAATCAGTATTACTGATATTTCACATTCACTTAATTTAATAACTTGTTGATTATTAACATGTTTGTTTTTTACATGAAAACACGCTAAGTCTTTGTCTTTAAAAGAAAAAACCTTAAAAAGTGCTTGCAAAGCGCTTTTTTTTTAACTATAGTTCAATTTGTGGGAAAAAGTGGGTTTTTGTGGGGAATAACTAACTTTTGCTAAGGGTGGTTAGTGATTCCTCACTTTTTGAATTAAAAATAGTTAAAAAAATTATAAGGCTTTTATTCAAACATGTTTCGCGGCGCAACAAATTTAAGTATGGATGCAAAAGGCAGGCTAGCGGTTCCAGCTAAGCATCGCGATGCGCTTTTGACGCAATCTGCAGGCAATGTGGTATTGACCGCGCACCCGCATGGATGCTTGTTGCTGTACCCACAACCGGCGTGGGAGCCGATTCAAGCCAAGATGATGGCGCTTTCGAGCTTTGATAGACAATCTTCCAGTTTACAACGTTTGTTGGTGGGTTATGCAGAAGATATCACCATTGATAACGCCGGCCGCATGCTGGTTTCTCCCGCTTTGCGTGATTTTGCAAGCTTGGAAAAAGATGTGATGCTTGTTGGGCAAGGTAGCCATTTTGAAATGTGGAATATGGATGCCTGGCGCAAGCAGCTTGAGAACATAATGAATGGCGACGGCATTGAGATGCCCGCAGAATTAGAAGGTTTTTCACTATGAGTTTGGGCGCGAACTCGGCGCCCACCCTAGCCCCAGTGTCTTTAGAAAAAGTAACTCTAGGAAAAGCAGCGCCAGCAACAATGTCCCCAGTTTCAAATCACATTACGGTATTACTCAATGAAGCAGTGGATGCGCTGAATATTCAGCCTGAAGGTATTTATATCGACGGCACATTTGGCCGTGGCGGCCACAGTAAAAAAATACTATCTAAGTTGGGAAAATCAGGTCGCTTATTCGCCATGGATAGAGATTTGGCCGCATTAGAAGCAGGCAAAACTATTACAGACGCACGATTTCAAATTTCGCATCGGCATTTTTCAGAAATCAATCAATTAGCAAAAGATAACAATTTAACGCACGTCGATGGCATTTTGCTGGATTTGGGCATTTCATCGCCACAAATCGACGAAGGCGAGCGAGGTTTTAGTTTTAGGTTTGATGGTCCACTCGATATGCGTATGGACCAAACGCGTGGCAAAACAGTTGCAGAACTGTTGACCACAATTTCAGAGCAACAATTAGGAGAGGTAATAAAACATTATGGTGAAGAACGGTTTGCTAAGCAGGTTGCAAGGGCGATTATTAAGGAGCGCACAGACGGGCGCGCCATCACCACTACAGGACAGCTTGCCAAGGTCGTGGCAAGTGCAATCCCCAAGGTCGAACCGGGGCAGAATCCAGCCACGCGCACCTTTCAAGCTTTACGGATTTTCGTCAATCAGGAGCTTGAGGAGTTATCGCTAATACTACCGCAATGCTTGGATTTATTGGCTGTGGGCGGCAGGTTAGTGGTAATTAGTTTTCATTCGCTGGAAGATAGAATTGTGAAGCGGTTTATACAGAATGAGCAAAATCGCGATGAATTGCCAGCGAACTTTCCGATTAAAGCAAAGGATTTGCCGCAGCCGAGGTTGGCTGCAATTGGCAAAGCCATTAAGCCAAGCGCAGCGGAAATAAAGCAAAACGTGCGCTGCAGAAGCGCTGTGATGCGTGTTGCAGAAAGAACGGCGACCGCATGACGCGCCTTAACCTCATTTTATTTTTTACTTTAATTGCCGTGGCTTTGGG
>JANYCB010000036.1 GCA_025360485.1 Methylotenera sp.
TATATTACCAAAGTGCCCAGTTTGCCAGAATTAAAAATAGGGACTAAAGTTTTATTAGAAATCAAACACATAGATACCTTATTGATGGAGTTGAGTTGTAAGTTTAAGAGTGCAATAGAATTAGCGGCAAGTCAGGCGGAATTAGCACCCTTAGTTGAAGACCTTGCCCTTGAAACCAGGGCTGAGATTTAACTCATCGTGTTTAGCTTTAATCGAAAAATTCATAAAAGTGTAGCCAATGGTAACATCGTAGAAGTGAGCGAGAGCAACGGTATTCGCTCGCTACACCTCGGTTCCATCACCATACAAAGTAGTATGAAAGTGAGGGAGCCGTTTGAGCTGGAACTTGCCTACACGCGCGGCATGATGGGTTTTTTGCTGTTTTCAGATCAGATGAAACATGTGCTGACGATTGGTTTAGGCGGCGGCTCAGTGCCTAAGTATATTCATGCGCACTGTCCTGAAATCAGCCAAACTGTCGTAGAAATAAATCCGCAAATTATCAAGGTAGCGCGCAGTCATTTTTATGTGCCAGAGAACGATAAGAGGCTGAATGTGATAGAAGGCGATGGTATTGACTATCTAACCAAAAACCGCACCAATACTGACGTGTTGATGGTCGATGCTTTTGATAGTATCGGCATACCACCAGATTTTTGTAGCCAAGATTTTTTTGATAGCTGCGCCAATTCATTGAGGGCTGGAACGCTTACCAATAATGGGATTTTTGTCATTAATTTATGGGGTAGCGATAAAAAATTTGATATTTATTTGCAGCGCATTGAGCAAAGTTTTGAAAATAAAGTGCTGATGTTACCGACTGGTAAGCCTGGTAATATCGTGGTATTTGGTTTTAAGCAATTACCCGATTTGCGCATTATTCAATTACGCGAACGTGCAAAAAAGTTAGAGTTAATTCATAAAATAGAGTTTGTCAGCTTTTTAGAAAAACTGTGCGAACATAACCCACATAACCATAAACAATTCTTTTTGGAATTATCATGAATCAATATTTCGCCACTTGTCCGCGCGGCCTGGAAGCCTTGCTGGTAAACGAGCTTAAAGCCAGCAACGCGAAAGAAATTAAGCCAACGGATGGCGGCGTTGGCTTTGCCGGCGAGCTCAGCGTGTGCTATAGCGCTAATCTACATTCGCGCATTGCCACACGCATTCTCATGCAAGTTGGGCGGGGGCAATACGCAACTGAGGACGATTTATATCAAGCGGCTTACAAGCTGAATTGGCCGAACTGGTTTGACGTAAAACACGATTTTATGGTGAAAGTCACTGGCGTGAAATGTCCGCTCAAAAGCTTAGAGTTTGCCACACTGCGTATTAAAGATGCGGTGTGCGACAAGTTTAGACAAGTAGTAGATTCACGGCCTTACATCGACACAAAAACGCCAGCAGTGCGCATTCATGCTTACTTAACGGCTGACGCTTATGTCTATTATGTAGACACTTCTGGCGACGCTTTGTATCAGCGCGGTAACCGTAAAGTCAGTATTGAAGCGCCTTTACGCGAGAATCTAGCAGCTGGTATTTTGCTTCTTTCTGGCTGGCAAGTCGGACAGCCCTTGCTAGATCCAATGTGCGGTAGCGGCACGTTTTTGCTTGAAGCGGCGATGATGGCACTGAATATTGCGCCTGGATTAAAGCGCGGGTTTGGTTTTGAAAAACTGAAAAATTTTGAGTCAGACACATGGAAGAAAATCAAAAATAACGCTTTAAAACAAGTACTGCCTGCGTCGTTTCAAAAGTTATATGGTTCTGATGGCGATTTACGTGCAGTGCGCATAGCACGCCAGAATCTAAGCGAGGCGGGCTTGCTAGAGGCGGTGCAATTAACACAAACCAATATTACCGAGGTGATTCCGCCCGCAGAAAGTGGCGTTATGGTAGCAAACCCGCCGTATGGCGTGCGTATTGGCGAAGATGAGGAGCTGGCGCTGCTTTATCCAAAAATGGGAGAGGCGCTAAAACGCAAATTTGCTGGTTGGAATACGTATTTTTTAACCAATGATATGCGTCTGCCTAAATTGATGCGCCTTACGCCTAGTAAGCGCACGCCCTTATTTAACGGGCCTTTGGAATGCCGATTATTTGAGATAAAAATGGTGGCTGGGAGTAATCGAAAATAGCACTATAGAAAGAGAAAGAAAATGACTGATTCTTTGCATAATATAAGAAAACGAATTAATGCTTTTGTCACGGAGCGTGATTGGGTACAGTTCCACACGCCCAAAAATTTGGCGATGGCGATGATTGTAGAAGTAGCTGAGTTAGTTGAGCAATTTCAATGGGATACACCACAAGAAAGTCAAAATTTAACGCCAGAAAAACGTGAAGCGGTGGCGCATGAGCTGGCGGACACATTTGTTTATTTGCTGCGAATTGCCGAAGTGCTCGAGATTGATTTAATAGACGCAACGAACAAAAAAATAGACTTGAATGCGCTTAAATATCCAGTAGAAAAAGTAAAAGGCAGTAATGCTAAATATACAAAATATGAGTAAGAAACTTAAATTTAAATAATATTGCCCTGCAATCCGCATGGATATTAGCTTGCAGGGTAGGTGTTTTCAGTGTTTATTTAGCTTATTCTTAAGTTATTTTAACGCTGCAAGTGCCGCATCGTAGTTAGGTTCATTGGCAATTTCTGGCACTAATTCTACGTATTTAACGATGTTGCTCTCATCTAGCACAATCACCGCACGGGCACACAGGCCTGCGAGCTTGCTAGTGAATAGCAAAACGCCGTAATTCATTAAAAAATCACGACCGCGCATACTGGATAAATTGACTACATTTTCGATGCCTTCTGCCGCGCAAAAACGGGTTTGTGCAAACGGTAAATCGGCAGAAACATTGAGTACCACCGTATTATTTAGGCTTGCTGCGTGTTTGTTGAATGCGCGAATTGAGGCCGCGCAAGTAGGCGTATCCACACTTGGGAATATGTTAAGCACCTTGCGTTTGCCAGCATAGGTATCTAGCGTAACATCGGCCAGTGCTTTATCAACTAGCGTGAAATTTGGGGCGGTACTACCAACTTTTGGCAAATTGCCTGCAACATCTACCGGGTTGCCTTTTAGCGTAACGGAGCTAGACATGATTTTATCCTCTTCTTAATGGTGAATCATTATTCTAATTTTAATTTATTAAAGGTCTATCATAAAACAAAAAGCACCTGTTTAGAACAGGTGCTTTCGATTTGGAGTAAAAAAATTAAAATTTAAGCTAAAAGATTCTCGCTCAAATAACCAATGGTCATCGTTTGATTGTGTAGCACGCTATCAGTAGTGTTTGGGCGCGGTGCCAACTCACCATAAGAATAGAAACCAGTGACAGAAGTTTGCGGTCCTAAAATTTGTTGCACCAGTTTCACTTCGTCACCCACATTTTCAGCCATTACGCCTTTACGGCCAACACAGCTCACACAAACCGCTAGGCCCACTTGGTTGGTTTTAGTTGCGTTTAAGCCATCCATCACCAAATTGGCTGCGTTACCTGCACCTTCCACTAATCTATCGTGGTTGGTTTGGCAAAGTCGCACAGTTTCGCCTTCTTCAACGTTGCCTGCAAAGGTTAAACTATTGTTTTTACCATCAACGGCAAGTAATGTGCGAATTTTTTCAACGTCGCGTTTGCCATCTTCAATTACTGCGAGTGGAAATTTAAGTCCAGTGCCTGGCAATCCTCGTGAAAACGCCTCGCCTATATACATTCTGTAGAGCGGGAGTGCTGGTTTTCCATCCAGTTCGAATACAACGTTTTTGGTCGACTTAGTCACTTTGCGCGGTGGGCCATAAGGTTTCCAGCCGCCAAGTGCGCCGCTAGAAGTAATGAGTGCATTGCCGTAAAGTCCAACTGCAATGACTTGGTTATCCGAAACGGTATCGTTAAATAGCTGCAAGGTTTTTACAAACGCTCCGCCATCACCCGCTAAGCCACCCACAATGGGGATATCACCTAATACACTTTGAAAACCTTTTAGCAGCTCAGAGCCGTTGACGTTCAGGCCATCTGAAATGACTAAAACGGTTCGCAACGCGTCGGCTTTAAGTTGTTTGGCCAAGCCAGCCGCGGCTTCGAAGGAATTTTGCATACCAGACATCTTGGTCTGTGCCACACGCTGAATGGTTTTTTCCCATTGAATGGCAGTAATTTGAATGCTGTCATCAAAAACGCCAGCGGGGCTAATCTCACCAGAGGTTGTGCAACCTACTAACTGCGCGGCGGGATAACGTGATTTTAAAAAGCTTTGTAATTTACCCTCAGAAAATCTTTTTACTGAGCCGAACACTAATACTAGATTGGCGCTTGGTAGAGGCGATGCGTTCGCCAGGTCTTTTAAAGCCGCATTTGAACTGACGGATTCTTGTCTAATAATCATTGCAATTTTGCCTTTTTAAGAAGTTACGCAATCAAGAGATTTTGATTGCGGTTACTTAAAACTTAATAATATTTCTTGTATTTATTTTATATTATTAAAGTACCTTATTACGAATATGCGCTAAGGTGTTGCAAATTATTACAATATGAGTATTATAAGTAAAGCATTATTTGCAATAAATTAATATTTAGCTTAAATTAAGTAGGTATTATTTTATACAGAACACAGTATTTTATAGCTAGAAAGGGCATCCAAGGTGGCGCAAGCGAATTTAGCTGGAACAAAAGTCATGGTTATTGATGACAGCAATACGATCCGCCGTAGCGCAGAGATATTTCTTAAATCTGCTGGTTGTGAAGTTATTTTGGCTGAGGATGGCTTTGATGCTTTGGCGAAAATCGCTGATCAACATCCACAAGTGATTTTTGTGGATATTATGATGCCGCGTCTTGACGGCTATCAAACTTGCGCTTTGATAAAGCGTAATGCCAAATTTAAATCCACCCCCGTCATTATGCTTTCTAGTAAAGATGGTTTATTTGATCGCGCGCGCGGACGTATGGCGGGTTCTGACCAGTATTTAACCAAGCCGTTTACGCAAGAGACTTTAATTGACGCAGTAAATAACTATATCAATAAATAATATTTAATTTTTTGGAGAGCGGTAATGGCAATTAATAAAATTCTAATCGTTGATGATTCTGCTACAGATCGGTTTTATTTAACTGAGCTTTTGGAGGCAGAAGGTTATCAAGTAGTTGCGTTGGAAAGCGGGGAAGCTTGTGTAGAGCGTGCCGCTGAAATAAAACCTGATTTAATCATTATGGACATTATTATGACTGGGCTAACAGGCTTTCAGGCCACGCGAACGCTGACTAAAGACCCAGTCACAGCAAAAATTCCTGTTATTTTATGCTCAGGCAAATTACAAATTACCGATCATGCTTGGGCAGAAAAAATGGGTGCCAGAGCTTGCGTGTTGAAGCCTATTCCAAAAGGTGAAATAAAAGCTATTATCGACAAGATAGGTTAAGACACCGATACAGGGATAAAGCATGGCAAAAGGCTCACAATTACGCGATTATCAAACCAGTATTCTAGCTAGGCTGGAAGATGCTAAAAAGCCAGGTGCTGAGGCGCCTGCTGGTTATTTGGGTGTGGTCATTGGTAGCAAAAATGTGCTGGTAAACTTGCAAGAAATTTCTGAGACATTACCTGTTGCCGATATTCATCGTGTGCCTATCGTTAAACCTTGGTTTTTAGGTGTGGCTAACGTACGTGGCGTGTTGTATGCCATCAATGATTTGGGACAAATGCTAGAAAATAAGCTTACAAGTATTTCGTCAAATGCGCGCTTGCTATTGATGAGCGATGCGGTGACCTCGAATGTTGCATTTGTAGTGGATAAAATGATTGGTTTGCGTAGGCTGGATGAAATGAAATTGCGTGAAGAAAACGCTGAGGAGAGCGCGTGTTTAAAGGCGCAAACCTATCAGGATCAAGAAAACCGCGTTTGGCATATGCTTGATTGCGACAAACTTGTGCACTCAAAAGAGTTTGCAATACCTTATGTAGCTTAATTTGATGTGGTAGAAATTTAGAAGTTAAAGGGAACATAAAATGGCACTAAACATAAAAGATATTCCGGCTAAACTTAAGCAGATGTTTACTGGCAAAGCCAGTAGTGGTGCGGCTACTGGCAGTGGCAGCCTACGCCAGATCATTATTCCTATTATTGGCTTACTTATTTTTATTGCCTTGACACTATACGCGCTTAGCCAAGTCCAGGTAAATGGCCCGATGTATAACCACATTAAAGCCACCGACGATTTACGCGCCGATATGTTGCCACCGCCATTGTTTGTGGTGGAGCCTTACATGCATGCGAATGAAATGTATTTGGCGCTGGTAGCCGGCGATACTAAGCGTGTTGAAAGTCGAATAAAAGAAATTGAAAAGCAAAAACAAGAATTTGATAAGTCTGTTGCACGATGGGATGCGGGTAATGTGGCAGAAGAATTAAAAGGGGCTTATAAGGCGCTTGCGGCATCTGGCAAAAACTTTTTTAACATTTATAAAACGCAATATTTGCCAGCAATTCAATCGGGTTCTGTTGAAACGTCGCTGGTAGCACTAAATGAGTTAGAAAAAGCTTATGTGGTGAATAATGAACTTACAGGAACGCTTTCTCTTGCGCTGGAAAAAGAAGGAGCTAAAACATCAAATGATACAAACTCGCTTTTACAATATTTCTTGATTGGCTTGAGTTTGCTGGCGGCAGCGATTATTGCTGCGATTTACTTTTTTGGCATACGTCAGGCCAAAACTATTAATAGTGCGGTGATGATGTTGGAGAATGATGGCCAGCAAAACCAAATGGCAGTTTTAAACTTGCTGGATGAAATGGGCGACTTGGCGGATGGTGACTTAACCGTTCGCGCTGAAGTGCGAGAAAACATTACTGGCGCGATTGCCGACTCAATTAACTACACCATCGATAGTTTGCGTGACTTGGTAACGGGTATTAACCGCGCCTCAGAGCAGGTGAATACGGCCACAGGGCAAGCGCAGGCGACTTCAGATAAATTATTATCGGCCGCAGAAAAACAATCTGCGCAAATTACAGATACGACCGAAGCGGTGAGCAACATGACGCGTTCAATTTTACAGGTATCCAGCAACGCGAGCCAGGCTTCACAGGTGGCGCAACGTTCATTGCAAGCAGCTACGCAGGGTTCGCAGGCGGTGCAAAACACGATTGCGGGTATGAACGGCATTCGAGAACAGATTCAGGAAACCTCAAAACGGATTAAACGTTTGGGTGAAAGCTCGCAAGAGATTGGTGAAATTGTGGAACTGATTTCTGATATTACCGAGCAAACCAATATTTTGGCGTTGAACGCGGCGATTCAGGCGGCATCCGCTGGTGAAGCGGGTCGAGGCTTTACGGTGGTTGCGGAAGAGGTGCAGCGCTTGGCGGAACGTTCGTCTGAGGCGACAAAACAGATTGGCGCGATTGTAAAAACCATTCAGACCGATACCAACAGCGCGGTAGCAGCGATGGAGAAAAGTACCGAGGGTGTGGTTGAGGGAGCGCGACTCTCTGATGCGGCGGGTAAGGCGCTGACAGAAATTGAAACGGTTTCCAATAGTTTGGCACGCTTGATTCAATCAATCTCTACAGCAACAGAGGCGCAAACCGAAGTAGCTTCTACCGTGACTAAAAACATGCAGCAGATTCAGGAAATTACATCACAAACCACCGAAGGTACAAAACTAACAGCGGAATCGGTAGGACAGTTAACCAAGTTGGCGGAAGAGTTGCGTGACTCGGTTGCTGGCTTTAAATTGGCTTAACGTTACACCTGAATTATTGAAGATTGTTGGAGCTAATTAGGTGTCTGAAAATTTTGATAGCGGACCTTTAACCTGGGTTAAAGACCAAATTGATCAATTGCTTAACTCTGTATTAGAAAATGTTAATACGGTGCAAGCCAATCTAGATGACACGTCCCCTATGCGTTTTTCACAAACCAGTTTGTATCAGGCAAGCGGTGCGCTTGATATGGTTGGTTTGGAAGGCTGCAAACGCTTTTGTAGTGAGCTGGAAAAGTTAGCGGGTAAGCTGGAGAAAAAAACCGTTAATGCTACGCCAGAAATTATTGAAGCTTTTGCCAAAGCGGTAAAAACAATGCAATCCTATTTACAGGATTTGCTCAATGGTTCGCCCGATGTACCGCTGCGTTTATATTCTGCTTTGAATCCTATTGTGGTTGCACAAGGCGAAACTATTGAGGAAAGTGAATTATTTTTCCCCGATACTAGCAATAGCGCACCTAAAGGCATCCCTAGCAAAGAATTTAGTGATACAGAATACGCCAGTTATATGGTGGAGCAGCGCGTTGCCTATCAAAAATCGCTACTCAATTGGCTGCAAACCAAGCAAGCAAGCGCTGTGGAGACCATGACGGCCGCAGTGAGCAATGTAAGCCAAGCACAGCAAAAATCCAGCAATAAAACACTATGGTGGGCAGCAAGTGCGTTTACAGAATCGCTAGAGCAAAAAGAAATTGCAGAAAATCAAGGTGCAAAAAGACTTTGCCGCAAGCTGGATCAAGAGCTGAAATTGTTTGCAGATGGCGTGAATAAGCCACATAGCAACTTGTTGCGCGATATTTTGTATTACGTGGCGATTAGTGAAATTGATAAGGCCAGCGTACTTAAGGTGAAAGAGGTCTTCGAGCTGGATCAGTTAGTTGATAAGAAATCATCTGCAAATTACATTGGTGGCAATATTGACGCGGACGAAACTGCACTAGTACAGCAACTGATTGATGAGTTGGAGAAATTAAGAGAGTTGTGGGATGAAATTTCTAGCACCATTGACTTTACAAAAGTAAATGCCAAAGCAGGGCGGGCGCCAGTACATTTAGATAATGTATTAATTACCAAATTTTCAGATACGCTTGCCACCAGCCATGCGCTTACGCAAAACCTAAGTCAGGTGCTGATTATTGATGTTTATTCAGTGCTTCAACAAGCAAGCAATACTTTGCGTGACGACGCCAGTAAAGTAAATCATGCCGCCTTAATTGAGGTGGCTGCAGCGCTTAATTTAATTGAATCTTCTCTACATAATTATCAAAACTTAGATCCAGACCGCATACAAAAACTGCATTCGGAATTGCTACGTTTAGAGTCCATTTCATCAGGTGAAATCTACGATAAACTCGAAGGTGACAGGGCGGGTGACTTAGGCCGCGACACAGTTAAGGCTGTGGTTATGCACATTAAAGAATCTCTCAAAGTGGTTGAACAAGCTTTGGATAGTTTCTTCCGAAACCCAGCCGAAAAAGCTCCACTAACGTTGATATTACAACCTCTCAAGCAAGTTTCTGCTGTGTTTGAAATGTTAGGAATCGCGACCCCAACCGCTATTACCAATGCCTGCAATAGTTTTATTCAGCACTTCCAACAAAATGATTATGTTGTCAATCAGGCACATTTTGAGTTGCTGGCTGAGAGTTTGAGTATGCTCGGCCTGTATGCCGACGAAATGCCTAGAACACGCCCAGAATCTGATCTGGCACTGGAAGGCGCATTGGAACGTCTAAACGCTGCGCTAGTAGAAGCAGGTTTGGCAAGTGTTGCTAAGGGCGAAACAGAAGCAGATAAAAATAAAGTCAAAGCTAAAACAAAATCTAGCGCTAAAGTAAAACCCACAAAGGAAACGCCGGCAGTTCCGACTACCATTCGAGAGGTGATAGAAAGCCATACAGAAGTAGCTTTAGTTAACGAGGCTACACAAGTGATGGAAGGTAACAAAGTAACAGATCAAGCTTTTGATGCTGAATTGTTGGATATTTATCTCACGGAAGCAGAAGAGGTGTTGGCGCATATTGCACAAAACTGCCAAGCATTGCGCGTCAACCCCACCGATAATGAGGCGCTGGTTGAAGTGCGACGCAGTTTTCACACCTTGAAAGGTAGTGGTCGCACAGTTGGATTAAGCGCCTTGGGTGAAATAGCTGGCAAAGTGGAATTCTTCTTAAATGGCGTTTTAGACAAAAAATCGACGCTTAATTTGCCACAAATAAATGCCATTGAACAAGTCTCTGCCGCCTTTGCAGGCTGGGCAGCAGAGCTACGTGCTAATAACCAAGTCGAGGTGAATCAAGATGATTGGATTGCACGCATTGAAACATTCCCGAACGCTGGCGAAAAATCTAGCGTAAAAGCAAAAGCTAAAAAACCAGATGAACAGGTGATTATTGGCGGCACACGCAAGATGAGCCGCGCGCTTTACCAAATTTTTGTGACTGAAAGTGGTCAGAATGTAGCAATTTTAGAGCAAGATGTAGCCAAACTTACTGCAGATAGTAGCTTACGGCCATCAAAAGAGGCACGACATGCAACACATACTTTAGCAAGCAACGCGCTTGCCGCTGAGTTTACACAAATGGGCCAATTAGGTCGTGCGCTAGAGAACTGGCTAGACGAAATTAATGCAATTTGGTCGCCGCAACATTTAGATTTATATACCAGCACAGTGAAATCTTTGTCCGCGATGTGGCATAAAATTTCTGAGCTACGTAATCCACGCTCAGCCGCTACTTTAATTAAAGTACTAAGTCAGGCAACACAACAGGCTATTCAACACAAAGAGCTCTCAGTTAAATTTACGGAAACTGCACAGTCTGACGAAGAAATTCTAATGAAGTCGACAGAAGCAGAGAGAGAGGCTTTTGAATTTAGCGAAGATCAAGAAGATCATGCTGAAATGGAAGTTAAGCTGATTACCGAAGCTAAACCATTTAATGTTAAAAACAGTCTTAATACCACGCAGGTCGACCAAGAATTACTTACCATGTTTATTGAAGAAGCGCGCGAAATCATGCCAGAGATTGGTTCTGAGTTGCGCGCCTGGCAATTAAATCCCAAACAAACAGATCATCCTGATGCGTTACAACGTGCTTTACATACTTTAAAAGGCAGTGCACGCATGGCCGGCCAGTCTGTGCTTGGTGATGCTGTACACGGGTTAGAAGATAGAGTCATTAACACTCTCAAACGCAAAAATGAAGCCGCTGACTTCGATAGTATGTTTATTGATTTAGATAAAATCGGCAGCTTCTTTGATGAGACCATAGGTAATGTCCCAGATGAGACTATTAATCAAATCAGGGAAGCGGATGTGGCGCCAACTGGTCGTGCGACAGACAGAAAAGCCCAGTATTTGCGTATGCGTGCGGATATATTGGATAGGTTGATTAACGAGGCAGGTGAAATTTCCATTATTCGCTCTCGCTTAGACAGAGAATTGACGGGCTTTAAGCAATCATCTAATGATTTAACCGAAAGCGTGTCTCGCTTGCGTAGTTATCTGCGCGAATTGGAGATTGAAGCAGAAACGCAAATGCAATCGCGTATGAGTATTTTGCAGGAGAGCAATGAAGCGTTTGATCCGCTTGAGTTTGACCGATTTACACGATTACAAGAATTGACGCGCATGATTGCCGAAAGCGTGAATGACGTGGCAACGATTCAAACGGGCTTGATTGCTAATTTGGATCAATCTGAAGCGGCCTTGCAACAACAAAACCGCATGAACCGAGATTTGCAACAGAACCTGCTAGGCGCGCGTATGTTGCCATTCAAACAAATTTCTGAGCGCCTACAACGTATTGTTCGGCAAACTGCGCGTGAGCTCAAAAAGAAAGTGAATTTGGATATTGACGGTGAGACCACAGAGCTCGACCGTAGTGTGCTGGATAGATTGGGAGCGCCATTAGAGCATTTGTTAAGGAATGCGGTAGCGCACGGTATTGAAACGCCAACTGAGCGCAAAGCTGATGGTAAGCCTGACGCTGGCACGATTATTTTAAAAGTGCGTCATGAAAATGATGAAATTAATATTACTGTAAGTGATGATGGTGCGGGCATTAATCTGCAGAGAGTAAAAGAAAAAGCAATTAAAAACAATATCTTAAAAGAAAATACTGATATCAGCGAGCAAGCATTGATGTCGATTATTTTTGAAACGGGTTTTTCTACTGCTGATAAAGTTTCACAAATTTCAGGTCGTGGTATTGGCTTAGATGTGGTGCGCAATGACGTGAGTGGCTTGGGTGGACGAGTAGATTTGACGAGTGAGTTTGGCAAAGGCACGACTTTTAATGTGCAATTGCCCGTCACGCTGTCAGTCACGCAAGTGTTGGTGGTGCGTTCTGGCGATGCCATATATGCCTTGCCGGTAGCCATGATTGAGCAAGCGCAAAAAATCAAACGTGTAGACTTGCTCAACGCTTATATGGCAGGTGAAATTAAATGGGCTGATAAGCATTACCCCTTACATTATTTATCTAAGTTGTTGGATCACCAAGAACATCAACCTGAAGACCATGCTTATGTTTCAGTGTTGTTGCTTCGTAGTGCATCTCACAACATCGCTTTGCATGTCGACGAGGTGATTGGCAACCAAGAGGCGGTGATGAAGCCAATCGGCGTACAATTGGCGCGCGTTCCAGGCATAGTGGGGGCTACGGTGGCGGGCGATGGTAGCATTGTGTTAATTATTAATCCTGTGCAATTAGCGAATCGCGAAGTATTGGCGGTAGGTAGTGTGGTGGTGAAAGCCCCTAAAGTTAAAGCGCCAAAAGTGGTGGTTAAACGTCGCATATTGGTGGTGGATGACTCACTCACAATGCGTAAAGTATTGGGTCGCTTGTTGGAGCGTGAGGGATTTGAAGTGTTAGTGGCCAAAGATGGTATGGATGCGATGCAGCTGTTGCAAGAAACCACACCTGACGCGATTTTAACCGACATCGAGATGCCACGCATGGATGGCTTCGGGTTAGCACGTAACATTCGTGATGATGCGCGCACAGCCAATACACCATTGATTATGATTAGTTCACGTACCGCTGATAAGCATCAAAATTTGGCTAAAGAAATTGGCGTGGATGCGTTCTTTGGTAAGCCAGTGCAAGATGATGAATTAATTAGTAAAGTTAATGAACTACTGGCTTCTAAGCGTGTATTACATTAATATAAGTAATTAATAATTCCTAAGAAATGGTAATAAAAACCGCCAAGATTTTTACATAAGTCTTAGCGGTTTTTTGTTTTATTAGACACCATTTTGACCTGCATGCAGGTAAAATAGTCGCATGCAAGATGCTCCTCAAAACTCTGAAACACTTAATCCGCAGTTCGTTCATTTGCGCTGCCACAGCGAATATTCGATTGTGGATGGCATTGTGCGGATTGATGACTATGTAGCAGAAGCCAATAAAGACGCTATGCCTGCAGTGGCGCTTACCGATTTAAGTAATTTATTTGGCGCGATTAAATTTTATAAGGCAGCACGTGAAAAAGGCATCAAGCCCATTTTGGGCTGTGAACTTTGGCTAGAAAATAGCAAAAATCGTGACCAAGCTTTTCGGCTTTTATTATTGGTGCAAACCAACGCAGGTTACCTTAAATTATGCCAGCTAATAAGTCGCGCTTATCTTGAGAACCAATACCGTGGCCGCGCTGAGATTAAACAAGAATGGTTACAAGATACAGCAGGCTTGATTTTAATTTCTGGCAATGCACAAAGTGACATAGGCGCTGCTCTGGGAGCCAATAATCATGCGGCTGCTGGCGTGCTTGCAAATGCGTGGTCTGCGTTATTTCCTAACCGCTTTTATCTCGAGTTGCAGCGCACGGCGACAAATAATTCAGCGCAAGAAGCCTTAATAAACAACACCTTAAATCTAGCTAGTCAGTGCGATTTACCTGTGGTTGCTACGCATCCTATCCAGTTCATTTCGCCAGATGATTTCAAAGCGCACGAAGCCCGCACCTGTATTGCTGAAGGCTATATGCTGGCAGATTCGCGACGTCCAAAAAACTTCACTGCAGAGCAATACTTTAAATCGCAGGCGCAAATGTGTGAATTGTTTGCGGATATTCCAGAAGCGCTTGCCAACTCAGTAGAGATCGCCAAACGTTGTAACTTGACTATTACTTTAGGTAAAAATTATCTACCGAACTTTCCTACACCCAATCAAGAAAGTCTAGATACTTATCTCACACAACAGTCGCAATTTGGCTTAGAAGCGCGATTGCAGTTGCTTTATCCAAATGCAGAAATGCGTGAAGCCAAACGCCCAGAATACGACGCTAGACTTAGTTTTGAATGTAAAATGATTAATCAAATGGGATTTGCCGGTTACTTTTTAATTGTGGCCGATTTCATCAATTGGGCAAAAAATAATAGTGTACCAGTGGGCCCTGGACGTGGCTCTGGTGCTGGTTCTCTGGTTGCTTATAGCTTAAATATTACCGATCTTGATCCGCTTGCATACAACTTACTATTCGAGCGTTTTTTAAATCCAGATCGTGTTTCCATGCCCGATTTTGACATTGACTTTTGCATGGATGGACGCGATCGCGTCATCGAGTACGTCAAACAAAAATATGGATTAGACGCGGTTTCTCAAATCGCTACATTCGGTACTATGGCCGCTAAAGCGGTGATTCGAGATGTGGGGCGTGTGCTTGATTTGCCATTTAATTTTGTCGATGGCATCGCCAAATTGATTCCGCTTGAACTAGGTATTACGTTAGATTCCGCGCTAGAAAAAGAACCGCAACTGCAAGAAAGACGCGAGACTGAGGAAGAAGTGGGTGAGCTGCTAGAGCTGGCGTTGCGTCTGGAAGGCTTAGTGCGCAACGTGGGCATGCACGCGGGCGGTGTGTTGATTTCTCCCGGTAAGATTTCAGACTTTGCCCCTATTTATTGTCAAGCTGATGGCGGTAGCTTGGTGAGTCAATACGATAAAGATGACGTTGAAGCCGTTGGCTTAGTGAAGTTCGACTTTTTAGGTTTACGTACGCTGACTATTTTGGAGTTGGCACTCATTAACGCCAATAAACAGCGTGCTGCTGCAGAGCAAGCCCCGCTTGCTTTTTCAACACTGTCTTTGGATGATAAAACGACCTATAAATTACTTAAATCTGCCAATACCACGGCGGTGTTTCAGCTAGAATCGCGTGGCATGAAAGACATGCTTAAACAAGCGTTGCCAGATTGTTTCGAGGATATTATTGCGCTGGTGGCTTTATATCGCCCCGGTCCGATGGATTTGATCCCCGATTTTTGTAGACGTAAGCACGGCAAACAGCGAGTCGAATATCCACACCCAGCTACCGAAAGTATTTTAAAAGAAACTTACGGCATCGCAGTATATCAAGAACAGGTAATGCAAATCGCACAGGTAGTGGCAGGCTACAGTTTAGGCGCTGCGGACTTGTTACGTCGCGCCATGGGCAAAAAGAAGCCAGAAGAAATGGTGGCACAGCGTGCGATATTTACCGAAGGCGCGCTTAAAAATGGCTTGAACGAGCGTCAAGCGCGTGAATTGTTCGATTTGCTAGAAAAGTTTGCGGGTTATGGATTTAATAAATCGCACGCAGCTGCATACGCCTTAGTTGCGTATCAAACCGCTTACTTAAAAGCGCATTATCCTGCAGCATTTCTAGCATCCACCATGTCTGCGGACATGAATAATACCGATAATATCCACTTATTTTTTGATGATTGCGCACCGAATAAAGTAGAAGTACTACCGCCCGACATTAACCAAAGCGGTTACCGCTTCGAGCCGTTGAGTAACAGCCAAATTTTGTATGGTTTGGGCGCGGTGAAGGGCACGGGATTAGCCGCGATTGAAGTGATTTTAGCTGCACGCGAACAAGATGGCGCGTTTAAGGATTTATTCGATTTTTGCGCGCGTTTAGATTTGCGTAAAGTGAATCGGCGCGTCATTGAATCGCTTATTCGTGTTGGTGCATTTGATAAATTAGAACCGAATCGTGCCGCATTATTGGCGGGTGTAGGTATGGCGGTTGCGGCAGCCGAGCAATCCAATAACCACGCGGGACAAGATAGTTTATTTGGCTGTGAAAATGAGACTAAACATGCGCTGCCAAATGTACAAACTTGGTTACCAGAGCAGGCATTGGTAGAAGAAAAAGCTGCACTGGGCTTTTATTTAAGTGGACATCCATTTTTAAATGCGAAAGAAGATGTCAGCCAATTTGTGCGCGGCACCCTTGCAGACTTAGTGCCACAAGAGCAACCCAAATTAATGGCGGGTATTGTGGCGGCTGTACGCATTCGTATGACGCAGCGCGGGAAAATGGCGATTGTGACGATAGATGATGCGGTTTCGCGCGTGGATGTAGTGGTGGGTGGCGAGTTATTAAGTCAGTGTGCTGGATTGATTAAAGAAGACCAATTGCTGGTGATTGAAGGTCGCGTTAGCCATGATGAGTTTTCGGGTGGGAACCGCGTCAATGCTCGCAAGTTGTACGATTTAGCCTCGGCACGCAGTGCTTATGCCAGCATGCTAAAAATATCTTGTAACGGGCAATCGGACGCAACTAAGCTAACGACAATATTAAAGCCCTATTGTAAGAAATCGGCAGAATCAGATAAAAAACTGTGCCCTGTTAAAATTGAATATCATAACCAGCAAGGGCAAGCCAGCTTTATGTTGGGCGAGGCTTGGCGTGTAGAGTTACATGACGAACTTTTGCAAAATCTTCATGCATGGCTTTCGAAAGAAAACGTAAAAATCCTTTATAATTAGCGCAGTTTTCAATTAAGGTGTGGAATGAAAGTTAGCTATTTAGATTTTGAGCAGGGCATTGCCGAGTTGGAAAAGCGCATAGATGCGTTGCAAGTGTCGCATGATGACCATGATGAGTTGGACATCTCCAAAGAGCTTGAGCAGTTACAGAAAAAAAACAAAAAGCTACTCGAAGATACCTACAAAAACTTAAGTGCTTGGCAAATTTCGCAAGTGGCACGCCATCCGCAGCGTCCTTACACGCTTGATTACATTGCCAATTTGTTTACTGATTTTGTGGAGTTACACGGTGATCGTGCTTATGCTGATGATCCTGCGATAGTAGGCGGTTTGGCACGCTTTGAGGGTATTCCCGTGATGGTGATTGGCCATCAAAAAGGCCGTGATGTAAAAGAGCGCCAGTATCGTAACTTTGGCATGCCGCGCCCTGAAGGTTATCGAAAAGCGATGCGTTTATTCAAGCTGGCGGAAAAATTTGGTTTGCCAACCATCACTTTGATTGATACGCCTGGCGCATATCCAGGCATCGGCGCAGAAGAGCGCGGCCAAAGCGAAGCGATTGCGCGTAATTTATACGTAATGAGCGAATTAAAAACACCGATTCTTGGCGTAATTATTGGTGAAGGTGGTTCAGGAGGCGCGCTGGCGCTAGGGGTTGTTGACCAACTGTTGATGTTGCAATATTCGACTTACTCGGTGATTTCGCCAGAAGGTTGTGCCTCTATTTTATGGAAAAGCGCATCAAAAGCACCAGAAGCTGCAGAAACGTTAGCCATCACAGCGGATCGCTTAAAAGCTTTAGGTTTGGTGGATGTGATTGTGAGCGAGCCGCTAGGTGGGGCGCATCGCGATATTCAGACCACAATAGAGTCGCTGCGTCGCGCGCTTAAAACCGAGTTGACGGCGCTACAAAAGAAAAGCTCCGAGAAGCTGCTGGCGGCGCGTTACGAGCGGCTTATGGGTTATGGCAAGTTCAAAGAAACCACCAGCAAGTAAAACTCTTCAAAATCAACTTATAAGTTTTTTAGTTGATGTATTCAAACACAAGGATCTAACCAACCTAAAGCTGGTCGTGGCTTTCAGTGGTGGTTTGGATTCATGCGTACTACTGCATCTTCTCGTCGAATGTCAAAAAACGCTACCGTTTCGATTGCTCGCGCATCACGTGAATCATGGCTTAAGTGCCAATGCAAATGCATGGGAAAATTTTTGCCAAGATGTTTGTAAGAAACTGAATATTCCACTCACCATTTCAAAAGTAACAATTAATATAAACAGCAGTTTGGGCATTGAGGCGACCGCGCGAGAAGCGCGCTACAAAGCATTGCAGAGCTCAAATACCGATTTTATTTGCTTAGCGCACCATCAAGATGATCAAGCTGAAACACTGTTGCTGCAACTCGCGCGCGGCGCAGGCGTAAAGGGTCTAGCTGGCATGGGAATGTTGGGTAATAAATTGCTGCGTCCCTTACTGGACATACCACGCAGCACATTAGAAACGTATGCTAAGCAGCATAAATTGGTTTGGATTGAGGACGAAAGTAATTCAGATACGAAATTTGACCGTAACTTTATGCGACATGAAATTTTGCCAAGACTGGAAAAACAGTACACAGCAATCAAGAAAACTATCAGCCGCACTGCGCAGCACATGGCGGAGGCAGACAGTTTGCTGGATGATTTGGCGGCGCTAGATGTAAAAAACTGCCAACTAAATCAACAAGATGACGAGCAATTATTACTAGCGCCTTTGGCACAATTAAGTAACGAACGCGTTAAAAATGTGCTGCGCTGGTGGTTGGCGCAGCATGGAGCGGATATTCCAAGTGTCGCACAATTGCAGCAAATTACACAACAATTATTGCATGCAAGCGCTGATGCGTCAGTAAAAATTAAAGTGTCTGCAAGCCTTATTCTGAGGCGCTTTCAGGGCAGTGCCTATTTGGTAAAAAATGTGCAAGAAGGCGATAAGGATTTCGATCGCAACGCGTTGAGTTTGATGTGGCAGGGCGAGCAGGTGATTATTTTGCCAGATCAATCGCGCTTATTGTTCAGCCAAAAGTTGGGTGAGGGTATTGCCATGCGCCACGTTGAAACTGCATTACTAAGCATTCGTTATCGTCGTGGTGGTGAAACTATTAAACCAGAAGAAAATCGACCCACGCGGCGCTTAAATGCCTTATTGCAGGCATCACGCATGTCGCCCTGGCAGCGTGAGCGCTTGCCATTATTATTTTTAGGCGAGGACTTGGTGTTAGTGCCGAATGTTGCTATAGATGCTAACTTTAAGGCGATGTCAGATGAAATGGGTCTAGTAGTTCAATATTTGTAACGCAATATTGCTACTAAGCTCATTCTAACTATCGATTAAGCCGCTGCGAATAGCGAGCCGCACTAACTCAACCGGGTTGTTAATACCCAATTTTTGCTTGATGCTGGTTTGGTAATTGGCCACGGTTTTGCTGCTAATATTGAGTTTAGTCGCAATTAAATTACCGTCCACGCCCTCGGCAAGTAGTCGAAAAATCTCAAATTCTCGCGTTGATAATTGTTGCAGTGGGTTGCTTTCAGTATTAGAAAATTGCTGTGCTATTTTTTGCGTGATGTTCGCGTTAATGTAAGTTTCGCCGTTTGCAATGCAGGCTAATGCGTTGACCAGCTCTTCGGCCAAGCCATTCTTTGCTAAATAGCCTTTTGCACCGGCTTTTAAGGCTTGGTTGGCAAATGCTGCATTTTCGTGCATTGATAGCACCAGCAATTTAGCAGCGGGGTAGCGCGCAATTATTCTAGCAATGGTTTCCATGCCGCCCAGACCAGGCATACTCAAATCCATCACAGTAATATCGGGTAAATATTCACCAAATTGTTGATAAGCACGTTCGCCACTTTCAGCCTCCACCACCACTAAAAAGCGCACATCTTGCTCTAATAGTCGTCGCACGCCTGCCCGCACTACGGCATGGTCATCTACTAACATAATACGGATGGGCACAGTCAATTTGGCGCCTTTAGGGGAATCCAAGCCATTATTTTAGTACCATTTGTAGCGCCTGTATTTGGGCTGCTGTCGATTGTAAAATCGCCTCCCAAGCCTTCCACGCGTTCGCGCATGCCCAACAAACCAAAGCCCAAAAAACTCGAACTTTCAGCTTTGTTTGGTTCAAAGCCTTTTCCGTTATCACTTACTTCTACACTGATGCCAGATTTGCTAGTTTTTACTTGGGTACGCACATTGATTTCCACCATCGTTGCTTGTGCGTGGCGAGAAATATTGGTTAAACATTCTTGCACCAGACGATAAGTGACCAGGCTTTCGGTCTCGCTGATATTTTCTTTATTTAAATCAGCCACATTACTGATATTGAGCGCAAAAGCAATATTGCCAAAGCGCTCCTGCGCAGAATCCACCAAATCGCGTAATGCAAGCACTAAACCAAGTTCGTCTAACACGCCAGGACGCAATTTTTGTAGCAAGCCGCTTACCAAATCCATCAAGTGTCGTGATAAATCTGATATGGCGGACGCGCTGGCTTGAAGCTCAGGATATTTATTTTTGGCATGTTTCAATATCACGCTGGCATCGGTTTGAATTGCAGTTAGGCATTGCCCAAACTCGTCGTGCAAATCACGTGCGAGACTTTTGCGCTCGGCCTCTTGCAAGGTAATGAGCTGTTGCGTTAGTTTATGATTTTGTAACATGCTTTGTTGCAATGTTTCAATCATATGGTTAAATTTTTGGCCAATACGCGCTAATTCTGGCAATTGAAAAGTTGGTAATCTGGTTTCAAGTTGACCTTTTTCAATATCACCAAGCGCAGATAAAATGGTTTCGGTTGGTTTAAGTGCTTGCGCAATCGCCCATGCAATCATTAAATTCACACAGAAAAAAAACAGTGCAAGCAACACTATTAAATCGGTGATTTGTTTCCAAATTTCCGCATATTCGTAAGTAGGGTCGGGCGTAATGACTAACTTTGCAATCAATTGATTATTAATAGATAAGGTTTTAATTTTAGGCTGCCATTGCGGCATGGTTTTGTTTAAAATACGTTCAAACCAAGCAGGGGCCTCGTTGCTAAATTTTTCTGCACCCGCCGCTTGGTTACTGTCTAAAACATGATCATTGTTATCTACCAGCTCAATTTTCAGGTGCCGCATGTGGCCAAGCTGCCGTAATTTAAACGTATTTGAATCAATTTTTTTGATATTTAAGGGTGTCGCGCTGATGATTGCGTTATCAAACAAATACGAAGTTGATTTTTCTGCCGAGGCTATTTCCGCCAGCGCATTCATCCTCGCGTTGCGAAAACTCAACGTAATTCCAGCTATCATTAATAGCAATAATAAGCCGGTTGTCACGAGATTCAGTCGTAGCTTTAAGTTCAATTGTTTAGCCTGCGATATGCAAATAACTTTACTATAGCGGTTTTGTAGGCCAATTAAAAACACTTCGCGCAAATCTGTGTCGTTATCGGGAGTTTTTCCTAGTGTAAATCAAGGTTGAGTTTGTTACTCTAGTGCATGAAAAACGTGAGTGATTTATGCCTACACTAAAGCCAAAATAAATAAAGTTAAAGACTAAGGGAATGCAATGCAACATCAAAAAACGCAATATCAATTAAAACAACTCAATATCGCGCTGTTAGCTGCATTTGCAGCCATTGTGCTGCCACAGCAGGCAGGCGCTGAGAACAAAGCAGAAGTACTCGAGACGCAAACGATTGAAGTGGTTGGCACTACGCCGTTGCCGAGCATAGGCACGCCGATTAACCAAGTGCCTTCTAACGTACAAACTAGTTCATCCAAGCAAATAGAACAACAGCAAAGCCTTGATTTATCTGAGTATTTAGACAATAACTTGGGCTCGGTCAACACTAGCAATAGCGTTGCTAATCCGTATCAAGCTGATGTGCAATTTCGCGGTTTTACCGCATCTCCGCTATTAGGCACGCCACAAGGCCTTTCAGTATATATGGATGGTGTTCGCGTGAATGAGCCGTTTGGCGACATTGTGAATTGGGACTTGATTCCAGCTAACGCTATTGCCAATATCAATCTGATTCCAGGCTCAAATCCGTTATTTGGTTTGAATACTTTAGGCGGCGCTTTGGCCGTGCATACCAAGAGCGGTGCCGAGTTCCCAGGTTTTAAAGCAACCGCATATGTAGGCTCTTGGGCACGCCGAGCATTTGAGTTTGAAGCGGGTGGTGAAGATAAAGAAAAAAATATCGACTACTTCGTCGCGGGTAATGTGTTTAAGGAGAACGGCTGGCGTGAACATTCTAGTAGCGATGTGAAGCAAATATTCGGCAAAGTGGGTTGGCAAAACGATACCAGCGATTTAGATTTATCAGTTGCGCTGGCCGACAATCTCATGGAAGGCACACAAGCTGTGCCTTTATCAGCGTTAAATGAACCAGCAAAGGCCTACACTTACCCTGATTCTATTGGCAATCAGTTAGCGATGATTGCTTTAAAAGGCAGTCACTTTTTAACAGATGATAAATTGGTTGCAGGGAACGTGTATTATCGCAAAAATCGCACCAGTGGCTTTAATAGCAATGCCAACAGTCTTACTGCCGCGGACTCAAGCAATATCACTACTGATACCGATCAAGATGGCTATGGCGGAGCGTTCCAGCTCACATTGCTCAATGATTTAGCAGGTCATAAAAACCAATTTACCGCAGGCGCCAGCGCCGATTTTGGTCGTACCGATTTCACCAGCGATTCTGTAATCGCCAGTGTTGTCGGACATGAAACCGTAAACGATAGTCCGCTAACATCTAATGGAACCGTCCGCTTAAATGCCAAAAACGATTACTACGGTTTATATGCGACGGATACATTCTCGTTTACCGATCAATGGCATATGACGCTTTCTGGGCGCTATAACGTTGCAAAAATTAAACTATCGGGCGTTAGTTCTGACCCAAACCTTGTTCCTGTAGATTCAGACCTTTCAGGCAACCATCGTTACAGCCGCTTTAACCCTGCGATAGGCTTTAACTATAACCCAAATAAAACCATTGGTTTTTATGGCGGTTACAACGAAGGCATGCGGGCTGCAACGCCAGTAGAATTAAGTTGTGCCGATGAAAATCGTCCTTGTGCGTTACCAAATGCATTTGCGGCAGACCCCAATTTAGAAAAAGTGATCGCTAAAACTTGGGAAGGCGGAGTACGTGGCAAGTTTTCTGATACTTTTGGCTGGAACGCAGGTGCCTATACGACAGAAAATAGCAACGACATACAATTTATCGCAAGTAATGCGACTGGGTTCGGTTTCTTTCAAAACGTGGGTCAAACGCGTCGTCGTGGCTTGGAGCTTGGTTTAAATGGTAAATTTGACGCGCTGACCTTAGCTGCAAACTATGGTTATGTGGATGCGACATATCAATCTGACTTTGTCGTTGGTTCGCCTGCCAACAGCAGTGCTGATGGCACGGGACAGATTCAAGTTTCAAAAGGCAATAGATTACCTGGCATTGCACGCCAAACACTCAAATTACGCGCTGCTTACGACTTAACACCATCTTGGAATGTCGGCACCAATGTTGTGATGGCTTCTGGCCAATATGCACGCGGTGACGAGAACAACCAAGATGTAAATGGTAAAGTGCCAGGCTATGCTGTGATGAATTTAGATACACACTACAGCATCAATAACAATTGGAAGTTATTTGCCAAAGTGAACAATGTGTTCGATAACGATTACGCGACCTTTGGTGTGCTGGGCAATAATATTTTCAATGGGTTAGCGGCTGAGCAATTTCGTTCTCCAGCCGCACCGCGCGCCGCTTGGGTTGGTGTAACCTACGAGTTTGGTACTAAAAAATCAGCCTCAGCGCTTGATGCTGACTAAGTAGTAGCACGTAATTTAGTGGTGAACATGCACGAGGTTATATGCCTCGTGTTATTATTTCAGCTCAAATAATCATCAATTTTAAGCTGGAGTTTTTCATGCAAATCGGTACGCCACTCACACCATCCGCCACTAAAGTCATGCTACTTGGGAGTGGCGAACTAGGAAAAGAAGTCATCATAGCCTTGCAGCGGTTTGGGGTGGAAGTGATTGCAGTAGATCGTTATGAAAACGCGCCGGGGCATCAAGTAGCGCATCGTGCTTATACGATTGATATGACCGACGCAGTAGCGCTTAAAGCACTGGTTGCCAAAGAAAAACCGCATCTAATTGTGCCAGAAATTGAAGCGTTAAATACTGATGCGTTGGCCGATATAGAGCGTGAAGGTTTGGCCACGGTCATTCCTACGGTTAGAGCCGTGCAACTCACTATGAACCGCGAAGGCATACGCCGACTAGCTGCAGAAGAGCTTAAATTGCCGGTTTCACCTTATGCTTTTGCACGTAGCGAGGCCGAGCTGCAAGCCACTATTGATGGCACCAATGGACAAAAAGCAATCGGTTACCCTTGTTTTATTAAACCCACCATGTCGTCTTCGGGCAAAGGGCAATCGCGTGTGACCGGGCAAAGCCAAGTGCAAGCCGCTTGGGATTATGCCGCTACTGGCGGCCGTGTGAATTTGGGTGTGGTGATTGTTGAAGGCCAGATTGATTTTGATTACGAAATCACCCTGCTTACTGTGCGTGCTAAAAACCAAAAAAGTGAAATTCAAACTTACTTTTGTGAGCCGATTGGCCATGTGCAAAAAAGTGGTGATTACGTCGAAAGTTGGCAGCCGCAAGTGATGACACCGAATGCGCTTAAAGGCGCACAAAATATCGCTAAAACCATTACGGACACCCTTGGCGGCTTGGGCTTATTTGGTGTGGAATTGTTTGTTAAGGGCGATCAAGTATGGTTTAGCGAGGTGAGCCCGCGCCCGCACGATACTGGCATGGTGACCATGTGTTCGCAGCGTTTGAGTGAATTTGAGCTACACGCGCGTGCAATTTTAGGCTTACCTGTAGACGTGAGTATGAGCAAACCTGGCGCCAGCGCAGTGATTTATGGCGGAATTGAATCTAAAAACCTGAAATATGATGGCCTGGAAGCCGCTCTGGGCGTGCCTTGCAGCGATGTGCGTTTATTCGGAAAACCACAATCTTTCGTAAAACGCCGTATGGGAGTTGCATTAGCGACGGGTAAAGATACGGATGAGGCGAGAAGTCGCGCGAAATTGGCTGCGAGTTTAGTGAAACCTAGCGCCGAATAAGGGCAAACAAAAGTAATGCTGAATAAAATAGAAGAGGTTGGTAGCAATAAATTTACATTTTATGAGTTGTTAGGCGGCATCGAGCGGGTTCGTGACTTAGTTGAAACTTTCTACGATATTATGGACAGCGACCCAAGAGCTGCACCAATACGCGCTTTGCATCAGCCTGATTTAACCGAGGCGCGCGAAAAACTGTTTATGTTCCTCACTGGCTGGACGGGTGGCCCGTAGCTGTATATCGAGCGCTATGGGCATCCTATGTTGCGTCGCAGGCACTTACCTTTCACAATTGGTGAACCTGAACGTGACCAATGGATGTATTGCATGATTAAAGCGATGCAAACATTGAGTATAGATGAAAATGTGATGCAAAAACTGGCCGAGCAACTATATGGTGTGGCCGATTTTATGCGCAATAAATCTGAACAATCGTAGTTAAAACAACCCACTACGCCTACATAGTGATATAGTTAAGCTAATAAAAAGACTAAACTAGTCACGCGGAGGGGCAATGGCTATTGGTAGCTTAAAGCAAAAGATATTTTGCCTACTAAGTTATATGTGTTTAGTGCTTGTGTTCCTTAACCAAGCACAAGCCGGGTCTTTTTTTGTTACTTTTTCGCCAAAACTTACAATTGCTACACCTCAGTTACCCACATTTACCTTAATTAGCTGGCTTGCCCCATATCAATTTAAGCAAGTGATTTCCATTGTTCTTGGACTCGTGTTGATAGTGCTGATTCTTTTTGTTCTGGATCGGCAGCTGAAAAAGCGTGTATTGCATAAGTTTTTGATGGCAGATAAAACCACCGAAGCGCTATCAGACAGCTTTAAAATTCCTGCAGAAATTATTTTTATTGCTAGCTTACTGCTTTTTAGTGGGATGGTGGCAGCCTACAGCTCTGTATTAGCGCCTTATCAATTCCATCAAAATAAGTATTTTCTAAAGTATTTAGGCTTAGGGCTGCTTATATTAACGTCAGTGTGTGGTTATTTATTGGGGAGTTTAAGGCGCAACCGGCAAGTAGAGATTCTAATTAATAATCTGCAAATTCAAATTAAAAATAGACAAATTGCTCAGGAAAAACTTATACAGGGTGAAGAACGTCTGCATCGTCAAAATATTAGTTTGGGACATTTAGCCGTGATGCAGCTTAGATATTGGCAAAATACAGAAGAAATCTTTAGAGAGATTGCCAAAATTTCCGCAGAAACGCTCAACGTTGAGCGCGTAAGTGTTTGGTTGTTTAGTGAGGATTGTAAACAACTTGAGTGTGTGGATTTGTATCTAAAATCAAAAAATCTACATACAAATGTCAAACCATTGCAAGCTCATGATTTCCCAGTGTATTTTAGCCATCTCGCACAACACCGTGTAATGGCGGCCAATAATGTCATGCAGCATCCTGCCACAGTTGAGTTTAAACATGGTTATGCGCAGGAAAACAACATTGGCGCGATACTGGATGGTGCTATATGGCTGAATAATCATGTAATAGGCACGATTTGTCACGAGCACGTTGGGGATGCGCGGGAGTGGACATTAGATGAGCAAAGTTTTGTTGGCTCAGTGGCTGATTTGGCGCGCTTAACGATTGAAACAGATAGGCGCCGCAAAGCCGAACAAGCATTACTAAGACACAGTGAAGAGCTAGAACAAACGGTAGAAGCAAGAACTTTGTTGTTACAGGAAAGCGAAAAAACTTTTAGGTATGTGGTAGAGCACGCGCCTATTTCAATACTAATCATTAACAAGGATGCCATTATTACGGAGTTTAACCCAGAAGCGGAAACTGCCACTGGATATACGCGAAAACAGGCTTTAGGTAAAAATTTCATTGAGTTTTTAGTCACCAAAGAATCCCGTAAAAAGGCCTATCAAATGGCATTGAGAACGATGAGGGGTGAGGATTTCCGTGGTTTGGAACTGCTCTTGCAGCGAGCTGACGGCGCTAAAGTTGAATTTGAATGTTCTGCAAGTTTAGCAGGTTACGATGTTGGTACTGGCGCACATCAGATAGTGGCGATAGGACAAGATATCTCGCAGAAAAAGGCACTGGAGCAATCTCTTGTTAGGGCGCGAGAAGCTGCTGAATCAGCGGATCGCATTAAATCGATGTTTGTAGCCTCAATGTCACATGAACTCCGAACACCGCTTAACTCGATTATTGGTTTTTTGGGGGTAGTGTTGCAAGGCATGTCGGGTGAGTTAAATCTTAAGCAAAAAGATCAGCTTGGACGCGCCTATCACTCTGCCAAACACTTGTTATCACTTATTTCTGACGTGATTGATATCTCAAAAATAGAGGCGGGTTTTCTGCAAGTGCATTCTGAAAAATTTGAGCTAAAACCACTGTTAAACGAGGTAGAACATGCCGTACATCATATTGCCGAAGATAAAAAATTAGCGCTAAGTATTGATTGTTCTAATAAACTGATACTAGAAACTGACCGTAAACGGTTATATCAAGTGGTGTTGAATGTGGTTAGCAACGCAGTGAAATATACAGAGAGCGGCTTGGTAAAAGTAAAAGCCAGTATTAAAAATAAGCAGCTCACTATCACTATTAAAGACACAGGCATAGGCATTGATGAGGCAGGTTTGAAAGACTTGTTTAAACCGTTTGAGCGCATTGAATCACGCTTAAGAATTAAAACATTGGGTACGGGTTTAGGCTTATATTTAACGCGTAAAATTCTTTCTCAATTACTTGGTGGTAGTATAGAGGTTAAAAGCAAACTAGAAGAAGGTAGTACTTTTACCATATATGTGCCCACTATCATGCCGGACATCATCTCTCAAACAAGTACCTCAGTTTTAGATGAGGCTCATTTAGAAGAACATAGGCCATGACCACTGCATTAATTATAGAAGACAACGAAAACAATTTAGAGTTGATTAGATTTATATTAGAACAAGCAGATTATAAAACGCGATTTGCCATGACAGGACTGGAGGGTGTGCAACAAGTATTGAGTATACCACCCGATTTTGTTATCTTAGACATACAGTTACCAGACATAAATGGTTTAGAGGTGCTAAAACGCATCCGTGCAAATCTGATAGGGAAAGATATCCCCGTTATAGCCATGACATCCTATGCCATGTCAGGAGATAAAGAAAAACTGTTGGCAGCAGGCTGTACCGCATATATCGAAAAACCAATCGACCCAGTGCTGGTAATTGGACAAATACAAGAAGCGATTGGTAAAGAGTCCGTGAAATGAAGATTTTAATTGCTGAAGATGATGAGAACTCAAGACAATTACTAGAAACTGTATTGTCTGGCGGGGGCTATGAAGTGGTAAGCTTCGACAATGGCCTTAAGGCTTTATCGCATCTACAAACGGAAACGGTAGACTTAATTATTTCTGACATTTTGATGCCGGAAATGGATGGCTATGGCTT
>JANYCB010000040.1 GCA_025360485.1 Methylotenera sp.
CGACGAATCTTGGCATACATGACCATGGTAATCACCTCATTTACTCCTGCTCATAAAATAAGCAGGATACTGGTTTTACCTGGTCAAAATTCAACGCGCATAACTGCGCTTATCTGGTCAATTTTAAATGCGCGTCAACACAATACAACCAAAGAAATAACGGCAAGCTTGTATGTTGCATGAAGTATTTAAAACCTTTGGGGTGGACATCAAATGACACCATCAGTCGATCATTAAAAGCATTGATTAACAGTGGATTGTTGATACAAACAAGGCAAGGCATGATGCCGCCATGTAGCCAAGCTGCTTGGTTTGCGATTGGGTGGTTTAGTTTAGATGTTTATGACGGTTTAGACATAGAACCCAATAAATATCAAAAATGCAGATTAAATCAAATTAACAAGACTTCACCGATTAACGGGGTTACAAAGCTCAAAATCGCACCGATTAACGGTAAAGCAAGTTATTCAATAACACCGATTAACGGTGCGGTAGACGATAAAAAGTGCATGTTACCTACACCGATTAACGGTGACTTTATAGATTTACCATCTATTTATCCAATTATTCATCAACACTATATTAGCGAGGTAACACGATATGACCACTAAACAAAATGCACCTAAAACTAAATTGGCTACCAAGAAACCTCAAGGCTTGACCAAAGAGCAGCAAGCCAAAATAGCTGTTTCATCCTCTGTCATGAGTGCGGCGGCGGCAGAACCATTTGCAAAGATACTATTTCCTGAAATAGACATCAATGATCTATCAACGGAATTGAAGGTAAGGATGAAAACGGTAAATGATGGCGATTTGTCAGGGATGGAGGCCATGTTGGTGGGGCAAGCCCAAGCATTGCAAACCATCTTTACCAGTCTGGCCAGAAAGGCAGCAAGTCAGGAATATCTAAAAAACTATGGTTTATTTATGAATCTGGCACTGAAAGCGCAAGCGCAGAGCCGTGCCACCATTCAGGCATTGACCGAGCTTAAATATCCTAAACAGGTAGCCTTTGTAAAACAGGCCAATATTTCTAATGGCCACCAGCAAATCAATAATGGTGTAATTGAAAAACAACCCCATGAAAACATCTCGCACGCGGGAAAAACTTTAAATCACACAAACGAACTATTAGAGGCAAACCATGGCAGCGAGACAATGGACACCAGAGCAACGCAAACAACAATCCCTCAAGATAAGGCAATGGAAACCGTGGCAACATAGCACGGGAGCTAGAACGCCCGAAGGCAAGGCCAAGGCTTCACGTAATGCTTTTAAGGGTGGCTTTAGGCAAGAACTAATCGAGTTAAGAAAGCTATTATGCAAGCAGCAAAATTATTTGGATGATGTCGATAGGCTATAAAGCTATTTCAAATCAACTTGTAAGGTTCGTGTAATCTTTTGAGAGCAGGATTGATAGTGGGGCAGAACCCTATAACTTTAGGAGATTGAATTGAAAAAAATTATTATTGCTGCAATTTTGGGAATGTTTGCTTTGAATGTTGCTTATGCTGCTGACAATGGATGTGAAGCTAAGGCAACCGATAAAAAGTTAGCTGGTGCTGCTAAAACTAGTTTCTTGAAAAAATGTAACAAGGATGCTGGCGGCTCTGTTTGTGAATCACAAGCTGCTGACAAGAGGTTAGCAGGCGCTGCAAAGAACAGCTTCATAAAGAAATGTGAAAAAGACGCAGCAGCAAAAAAATAAGTCATTAGCGTAATAAAGAAAATGGGGTGATGTTGTTGCACAAATAGTCACCCCATTATTTATTAATTTCGCGCATAAAATGTATAAAAATAAGTATAAAAAATCACATTGTCTTTATAAGACGTTGTCTGTATTGATTTTCAGGCGATTGTTAGATGCCTGTCGAGGCGCCATTTTTAAATTCATAATTTGTTATCCGTAGACATCAATTAGTTTTATAAAAATATTCTGCGGGCTTGTAGTTGTGTCGATTCCCAATGTAGATGCTGGTAATAACCTAAAGCTTCGGTATTGGCTGTATCTACAAGTAATTGCGCGCGAGTTGCGCCTTTTGTTTTTGCCCATGCAAGTGTGTTTTGAAGCAGTTGCTTACCAATGCCATGTTTTTGATAAGCAGCGTCAATGACCATATCTTCAATCCACGCAGATGCTGCGCCTTGGGCGGTAGAAATAACCAATTGCGCAGTAACCATGCCGATGGCTTTGCCTGCAGGGCTGCGAGCAACTTGGATGGTAGCTGTTGTGCTACTTTTAAGTAGCAGCTCAAGGCCTTTTTGTTGCTTAGTAAAATCAGCGTTAAAGTCTTTTTCTATGCCAAATAGAATCGCTAATAAATTAACCAAATCTGCTATATCAGCTTCATTCGCAACGCCGTAAGAAATTTCTTCCATGATTATTCTTCAGCTTGTTCTTGAATAGGTGAATCGTAATGAATAATGGCCAAAAATTTAATAGGTGTTTTGATTAAGTTTTCTGGTCGATGTGGAATTTCACCACGAAAGGTAAGAGAATCGCCACTATTAAGCACAAAAGTCTCTTCGCCAACACGGTATTCTAACTCGCCTTCTAACATGTGAATAAACTCAGTACCGGGATGTTCAAAAGATGGAAATTGCTCCAGGGAGTCTTCTAGCGAGATTAAAAAAGGCTCAAATGTTTTATGCGGGCCTTGATCGTAAGCCAGTAGTTGATAAGTATGCCCTACACGCGTGCCGCGCCTGACGACTTCCATGCCTTCGCCGTTTTTAACTAGCTGCGCTGCACCGCGAGGCAGGTTGTAATTTTGAAATAGTTTGGCTAAGGTTACACCTAGCGCATTTGCAAGTTGTTCTAACGTTTCTAAGCTAGTAGCTGCAAGACTATTTTCAATTTTACTCAACATGCCACAACTGATGCCCGCGCGCTCAGAAACCTCAGCAATGGTCAGGTTGTGCTCTAAGCGTAGTTGACGAATGGTTGTGCCCAGGTGCCGTCCGAGTGATTTACTGGACACTTCGGTTTTTGGGGTATCAATTTCTAACTTGGATGTCATTTTAGGAACTAAATTTATCAATCTAAAAAGTAAGCTTACTCTAGCATAAGTTTCATTAAAAGAAAAAATGTTTCATAAATTGCTTGAAATAAATCTAAGGCTATGGCTAAATACAATTAATTTTGTTTCATATAGGTTAATAAAGTTAATTCAAGTGGCTAGTTCGTGTTTTATATCATTCAATCGCATAAAAGGGTTTATCAAGTCAAATAATGCCATTCAGATTACTTAAATATGCGCTAAAAAAAGAGCATCCCGCCCCACGCTTTTTTAAATCGCTAGAAACGCCAAAAAAATCCTACGATGTGGTGATTATTGGCGGCGGCGGACATGGCTTGGCAGCGGCTTACTACTTGGCTAAAGATCATGGTATTACCAATGTGGCGGTACTTGAAAAAGGCTATATTGGCGGCGGTAATACAGGCCGCAATACCACCATTGTGCGTTCAAATTACTTAACGCCAGAAGGTGTCAATTTTTATGATGCCAGCGTTAAAATTTATGAAGGTTTATCAGAAGAGTTAGATCTTAATCTTTTCTATTCAACACGTGGACATTTCACACTTGCACATACTGAGTCTGCCATGCGCACCATGCGCTGGCGTGCCGAAGTGAATAAGCACGTAGGGGTTGAAAGCCGCGTGGTAGGGCCAGATGAAATAGCCAAGGCTTGCCCACAATTAGATTTAAGTTGTAGCGGGCAAGCGCCAATTTTAGGCGCGTTGTTTCATGCCCCTGGCTCAGTGGCGCGCCATGATGGCGTGGCTTGGGGCTATGCGCGCGGTGCTGATGGTTATGGTGCAGAGATTTATCAAAATACTGAAGTATTAAGTATTGATGTTAAAAACGGTAAAGTCTGCGGCATAAAAACCAATAAAGGTTACATTGAAACCAAACAAGTGTTATCCGCTGTGGCTGGTTTTACGCCACGTATTACGGAAATGGTGGGTTTAGAAACACCGATTGTGATTCACCCACTACAAGCTTGCGTTACAGAGCCAATGAAGCCTTGGCTGGATACGATTTTAGTATCGGGCAGCTTGCACGTTTATGTAAGCCAATCATCGCGTGGTGAGCTAGTGATGGGCTCATCGCTAGACCCGTACGAAGTACATTCTACGCGCTCTACACTGGATTTTGTGGAAGGGCTCACTTCTCATATGTTGGATATGTTTCCATTTTTATCCAATGTAAAAGTAGTGCGTCAATGGGCGGGTATGGCCGATATGACACCAGACTTTGCGCCGATTATGGGTAAAACGCCTATTGAAGGTTTCTATCTGGATGCAGGCTGGGGCACTTGGGGCTTTAAAGCTACTCCTATAAGTGGAAAAACCATGGCGCAAACCATTGCCAATGATAGCGCGCCCGATTTGATTCACACATTCCGCTTATCACGCTTTGAAGATTACGAACTGACTGGCGAAAAAGGAGCAGCCTCGGTTGGTCACTAAGGCGCACATTAAAAGATGAAGCTACTTACCTGCCCAGTGAATGGAACAAGACCTTTAAGCGAATTTATTTTCGGTGGCGAATTTCGTACTGCGCCAGACCAAAATACCTGCAGCGACGCTGATTGGGCGGCTTATGTGCACAATCGCCAAGGCGCGCCTGGTGACAAAAAAGAGTGGTGGTATCACTCGCCAAGCGGCACATGGTTTATTGCCGAACGTAACACGCTGACAGATAAAGTGTCACGTACCTATTTGCTTGCAGATGCGAAAAAAGCAGATGTGAAGAAAGTAGCCGTGAAAAAAGCAGTAGTAAAAAAACCCGTCAAGGAAAGTAAATGAGTTTGCGTAATACTTACAAACCCGGTGAATGGATTAACCGTAAAAAATTAATCAATTTTACGTTTGAAGGCGAAGCATTTACTGCGTTCGAGGGCGACACCATTACCAGTGCGCTGTGGGCGGCAGGTCAAAAAGTTTTAGGCCGCAGCTTTAAATATCATCGCCCACGTGGCGTTTTGAGTTTGGCGAATCATGATGTGAATATTTTGATGACCGATGGCACAGATACCAATATCCGCGCGGATGTGGTGGAAGTTAAAGATGGCATGGCACTGCATGCGGTCAATACGATAGGCGGCGTTAAAAAAGATAAAAATAGCTATGTAGATTCAATTTCACCGCTTTTACCAGTGGGTTTTTACTATAAAGCGTTTCATACACCGCGCAAGTTGTTCCCGTTTTGGGAGAACATGATTCGTAAAGCCGCTGGGCTTGGGGTTGTTAATTTTGATTATCCGCGCATTTTAAAACGTAAAAGGCATTCCCATTGCGATTTGCTTATTATCGGCGCAGGACCAGCTGGCCTGGCAGCCGCTTACGAGGCCACAATAGCAGGTTTAGAAGTGACTATTGTCGATGAAAATCGCCATCTTGGCGGCAGCTTAAGCTATGACCATGGCGGACATAAAGTCTCTGCAGAATATTGTGAGGATTTGCTTAAAAAAATTGAAAGCTTACCTAATATTACTGTGCGCACAAGTGCTTATGCGGCTGGCTATTACCCAGACCACCTTATCCCTATTGTTGAAGCAGGCGGCATTACCAAAGTGCGCGCTAAAGCGGTCATTGTGGCGAGTGGTGCTTTTGAACAGCCACCCGTGTTTCGATACAACGATTTACCAGGCGTGATGTTGGGTTCGGCCGCGCAAAGGTTGATTTACCGCTACGGCGTTAAGCCATGCAACAACGGTATTGTATTTACAGCGAATGATTATGGTTATCGCGTCGCGCTCGACCTGTTAGAATCTGGTACAAATGTGTTGGCTGTTGTAGATTTGCGCGCTGGCGCCCATGGCGGATTGCACGCGCTAGAAATTGCTAAGCGTAATGTGAAAATCTATACTGGACATTGCGTACATGAGGCCTTAGCAACTTCTGATAAATCACAGCTACGCGGCGCAGTGATTTGCGCTTACGACGATAAAAATAACGTCGCACAGACGGAGAATAAATTTACTTTAGAATGTGACGGCATTGCTATGAGCGCTGGCTGGGCGCCCGCGGGCGCCTTGTTGTATCAAGCTGGTACAGGTATGCAATTTGATTACGGCGTGCAGCAATTTATACCAAGCCGATTGCCTGATGGAATATTTGCTGCAGGTAAAGTGAATGGGGTTTTTGAGCTGGATCAACGTATGCGAGATGGTGAGCGGGCTGCGAATGATGTACTTAATTATCTAGGCAAAGGTGCATCAAAAACTAATGCAGAGAAACACAGTGGACTTGCTCCAAGTCACGCATACCCGATGGTGCCGCATCCCAAAGGTAAAAACTTTGTGGATTTTGACGAAGATATTCAGATAAAAGATTTTGAGAATGCAGCCAAAGAAGGTTTTGATAATATTGAGCTGATGAAACGCTTTACCACGGTGGGTATGGGCCCCAGCCAAGGTAAGCATTCCAATATGAATGCCATTCGCATTTTGGCTAAAATTCGTGGCTTGCCCGTTGAAAAAATCGGCACCACTACTTCACGGCCATTCTTTCACCCAACACCGATGGGACATCTTGGTGGGCGTGGCTTTCATCCGCATCGCTTAACTGCTTTGCACGATTGGCACGAGGCACACGGGGCGGTGTTCACAGATATTGGCGCTTGGAAGCGCGCAGCCTACTATCTGCAAAGTGGCCAAACCAAAGAAGATGCAATTCAAGCTGAAGCACTGGCAGTGCGCAATGCGGTAGGTATTATTGATGGCAGTTCGCTAGGAAAAGTTGAAGTGCATGGCCCAGATGCCGCTGAGTTTTTAGAGCGCTTTTTTACGGGTAAATATGCCAATCAAAAGTTGGGCACTTGGCGTTACACCTTG
>JANYCB010000022.1 GCA_025360485.1 Methylotenera sp.
GTGGTATTGCCAAGTTACACCGCGCTTTGGCGCAGTTTATGCTGGATACGCAAACCGAACAGCATGGTTACGAAGAGTGTTATACGCCGTATATTGTGAATCAGGAGACATTACTAGGAACAGGACAATTACCCAAGTTTGAAAATGACCTTTTTATGGTTACGCGTACGGAGTTATTGTATTCGGAAATATTTACAAATGGTTTTACCAAAGAAGATATTAGAAACAATTTTGCTAAAATTAGCAAAAGTTACTTAATACCAACTTCTGAAGTTACGCTTACCAATACCGTCCGTGATGAAATTGTACCGCTGGAAGCCTTGCCAATTAAGCTTACTGCACATACGCCTTGTTTCCGCTCTGAGGCAGGTTCTTATGGGAAAGACACCAAAGGCATGATTCGTCAGCATCAATTCGACAAGGTTGAGATGGTGCAAATTGTACATCCAGACAAAAGTTACGAAGCGCTGGAAGAGATGGTTGGTCATGCTGAAAACATCCTGAAGGCACTGGAATTACCTTATCGCGTGGTATCACTCTGCATGGGTGATATGGGCTTTGGCGCGGCTAAAACCTACGATTTAGAAGTGTGGTTGCCAGCGCAAAATACTTATCGTGAAATATCCTCAGTCTCTAATTGCGAGGCGTTTCAAGCGCGTCGCCTACAAGCACGTTTTAGAAACGAAGCGGGTAAAACAGAGTTTGTGCATACGCTGAATGGCTCTGGCTTAGCGGTAGGGCGCACGCTGGTGGCGGTGCTTGAAAATTATCAAAATGCCGATGGCAGTGTAACGGTGCCAGCGGTATTGCAACCCTACATGGGCGGTTTACAAAAGCTAACTATTCGTTAAGCGCCACAATTTGATTTTTGCTAGCAATTTTATATTGGTCTTGTTCAGGATTATGGCTAGGTTGGTAGCGTACTAAAATGTTGTGGTAACTGCGAATAGATTCCACAAATATAACAGGCGCACCGCCGTTACAGTAGCCATATTTGGCATTTACATAGTAATTTGGATTATTCAGCATCACCAAGGTTTTTTTCACGTCAGCCCAACTGTCAGGATTCAACTTTAAGCGCTGCGCCAGCACGCGCGCATCTTCTACGTGCGCATAGCCAATATTGTATGCAGCTAGCCCCATATAAGTACGATCAGGCTGTGGAACGCGCTCAGGAATAGTGTCTACCATCTGATTAATGTATTTTGCGCCCGCTGGGATGCTCTGCTTTGGATCGAGTCTGTCTGTGACGCCCATGCGGTCTGCAGTAGATTCTGTGAGCATCATCAGCCCGCGCACATTGGTGGGAGAGGTGTTAAACGTATTCCAGTGCGATTCTTGATAGCTTATAGCCGCCAGTAAGCGCCAATCAATGCCAGTAATATCTTGTGCCTGCTTAAATAGCTGAACATATTTCGGTAACAAATTACTGCTGTTGACTAAAAAAGTCTTTACATCCAATTGGTTAAGACGTTTAGCATTGCCGTGGTAGCGGTCAATTAAATTGCGCAAAGTGCCATTATTTTTAATTTTAGTAAAAAACGCGTTAGTTTTTTCCAATAGTTTTGGATCCGCATCTTTCGCGAGCGCCCAGGCGATTTTTTCAGGCTCACCAATCGCAAACGCGACGCCAATGCTAGGGTGATAATTTTGCAAATTAGCGATTAAATGGCTGTCAGCAATGGTGTAGTCAATCTCTCCATTGGCAACTTCTAAAATTAATTTTTCGGGATTTTCGCTACTACGCTCCTCCCACTTCAGGTCAGGTTCCTGTTCACGTAGTTTTGTTAAACGTTCTACAAAACTGGTGCCAGATGGCACTACAATGTGCAGGTCAACCAAATCTTTAAGTTTTTTTGGTGGCTTCTTATTGGTTTCTTTGTTGTAAACCACTTGTTGTTGCACATCTTGGTAAGGTGAGCTAAAAATAAATCTATTTTTTCGCACTTCGGTAACGGTGATGTCTGCCGCCGCAATATCGGCTTTACCACTCGTTATAGCAGGTAAGACCTGATCAATATGATTTTCCACAATCAGTCTTAATTGCGTGCCGTCATTCAGACTTTTGACGAATAATTTAGCTAAATCATAATCAAGGCCCGCGTATTCATTGTCTCCATTTACAAAATAAGTGTTTGGGCTATTTATGGTGACGAATGTAATGAACTTGCCATTTTCTACGACGGGAGCAGGTTGTGTTGCAGATGGCGCTGGAGCAGAAGGCTTGTCGCAGCCAACTAAAGCTAGAGAAAAAGCTAAAAAAATAATTGATAATTTATACAAAAATGAGCCTTTTAAAACCGCTTTATTTCCAGCGCTCTTCAATTTTTCCATCGCCAGCAATCAAGACAGCGCTAGTTAAGCCACGAAAAATCCCGTGCTCAACTACGCCAGGCGTGTTGTTGAGCAAGTGATTTAGCGCCTCTTCCGAAATGGATTTATCAAATGCCATATCCAGCACCAAACTGCCATGAGAGCTAATAGAAAGGCCGTCTTTAGCGACGTTCTGGCGCAAATCGCCCACGCCACCAGCCGCTTCTAGGCTACGTTTGGCAGTTTTCCATGCCATTGGCATGACTTCAATGGGGATGGCGTAATTTGTACCGATGCGATCGACTAATTTGCTTTTATCCGCCACCACTAAAAATTGTTTTGCAGCTTTTGCCAACAATTTTTCTAACACCAAATCGTAGCCACGGCCTTTTAGCAGCGTCATATCTGGAGTGATCTCATCGGCGCCATCCACGTATAAATCAATTTCCGCCACTTGCGTAAGCGCGATGACATTTAAACCTAAACTTAGCGCTTTAATCATGCTCACTTGTGAGCTGGCGATGGTGGTAACTTTAAGATTTTCTTCAGTTTGGCGTCGTGCGAGTTCTTCAATGAAATAGTTGGCGGTTGAACCCGTGCCTAAGCCAACCAACATGCCATTTTTAACGTATTTTGCAGCATGAATAGCGACGGCTTGTTTATCATTAATGGGCTTATCGTCCATGATGACAGTCTCCCTTAATATTTTTTCTTATTTTATTTAATTGGACTTAATTGAATCTGGGGTAAATGTTGCAGCTACTTACCGCTATAATAGGTAAAATCCAACCTTAAACCAAGCCATTTCCACACTCATTTATGCAGTTAACACAGCCTAGCATCGGGCAAAAAAGCCGTTTTTCTTATCCTGCCAATGGCTTAGATAGCTTATCTCTTGCAACACTTTCATGTCGCTTAAAAACAACAAAAACGCCGCTCGTTATCATCACGTCAAATGCGTTTGAAGCGCAGCGTTTGTTAGAAGAAATCTCCTATTTTGCGCCAAATTTAAGCCTTTATTTGCTGCCAGATTGGGAGACACTGCCGTATGACGTGTTTTCACCGCATCCTGATTTAATCTCAGAGCGTTTAGCAACTTTATATCAAATTTGCCAAAATCAATGTGATGTGGTGATTGTGCCGATTGCCACGGCTTTATTGCGTTTGCCGCCTGTCGCCTATCTATCGGCACACACATTTATGTTGAAAAAAGGCCAAAATTTGAATTTGGACGCACTGCGAAATCAATGTGCACAGGCGGGCTATCATCATGTCAGCCAAGTGATTTCACCAGGCGAATTTAGTGTGCGTGGCGGCTTGGTCGATTTGTACCCAATGGGTAGTGCGCTACCTTATAGAATCGACTTGTTTGATGATGAAATTGAAACGATTCGTACCTTTGATATCGATACCCAGCGCAGCCTTTATCCAGTGCCAGAAATCAGACTATTACCAGCGCGTGAGTTTCCTTTGGATGAAGCGGGGATTAGCAAATTTAGAAGTAATTTTCGCGAGCAGTTTGAAGGCGATCCGCAGCGTGCCACGATCTATAAAAACGTAAGCAAAGGCGTTGCTAGTGGCGGCATTGAGTGGTATTTACCTTTATTTTTTGATGCGACTTCAACACTTTTGGATTATTTACCCCAAGATAAAAATACAGGTATCGCCAATATTTGCTTGCATGGCAATTGTGATAAAGCGGCGCAACAGTTTTGGACGGAGGCGAATTCACGTTATCGATTATTAGCACACGATGCAGAACGCCCAATCTTAAAACCAGAAATTTTGCTGATTAAAACGGACGATTTTTTTGCACAAACGCACGCTTTTCCAAGTTTAGTACTGACGCATGAGGCAAATAAGCCACTCACAGCCTTAGATATTGAGCGCCGAGCAGAGCGCCCATTGCACAAACTACAAGCCTTTATTGAAGCGACTAAAAAACGTATTTTAATCACGGCAGAAAGCCTAGGTCGCCGTGAAACCATGTTGCAATTGTTCACTGAGCAAGATTTACAGATGCCTACTTGTGAGACTTGGCAAGACTTTGTGAGTAGCAAAGCGCCGCTAATGTTAGGTGTTTCGTCGCTACACAGTGGTTTTAAAGACGATGAAATTGTCGTCATTACCGAATCTGAGCTTTATTCAGGCACGGTGCGCCAGCAGCGCCGTCGCGAAAAAGAGAAAGCCCGCAATACTGAGGGCATGCTCAAAGATTTATCCGAGCTGCATCTTGAAGACCCCATTGTGCACGAGCAGCATGGCGTAGGGCGCTACAAGGGTTTAGTGAATCTAGATTTTGGTGAAGGTGAAACTGAGTTTTTGCTGCTGCAATATTTTGGTGACGATAAGCTGTATGTGCCAGTTTCGCAGCTATTTCTTATTTCGCGCTATTCGGGAGGACCGCCAGAAAGCGCGCCATTACACAGGCTTGGTAGCGGTCAATGGGACAAAGCCAAGAAAAAGGCGCTAAAACAAATTCGCGATACTGCTGCAGAATTGCTCAATCTTTATGCACAGCGCGCCGCCAGACGTGGCCATGCTTTTACCTTAAGCCTAAAAGATTATGAAGCTTTTTGTGAAGGCTTTCCGTTTGAAGAAACACCCGATCAGTTAGAGGCAATCGAGAATGTTATTAAAGACATGCAATCAGGTCGCCCCATGGATAGGCTGGTGTGCGGTGACGTTGGGTTTGGCAAAACCGAAGTTGCTTTAAGAGCGGCCTTCGTAGCGGTGATGGGCGGCAGGCAAGTGGCGGTGCTGGTGCCAACCACGCTATTGGCCGAGCAGCATTATCAAAACTTCTCAGATCGCTTTGCAGACTGGCCGATAAAAGTGGCCGAAATTTCACGTTTTAGAAGCGCAAAAGAAATTACTGAAGCCTTGAGCGGCCTAGCTTCTGGTGAAATTGATATTATTATTGGTACGCACAGACTCATTCAAAAAGATGTGAAATTTAAAAACTTAGGCCTGGTAATTCTAGATGAAGAACATCGTTTTGGTGTACGCCAAAAAGAGCAGCTTAAAGCTATGCGCGCTGAAGTCGACGTGCTTACACTTACTGCGACACCAATCCCACGCACGCTGAGCATGGCGATGGAAGGATTGCGTGAATTTAGTGTGATCTCCACGCCGCCACAAAGGCGTTTAAGCATTAAAACTTTTGCTACTTATTATGGCGAAGGCATCATCCGAGAGGCCATGATGCGCGAATTTAAACGCGGCGGCCAAGTATATTTTTTGCATAACGAAGTGGATACCATTTTTGTGATGCGCGAAAAGCTGGAAAAAATCGTCCCAGACGCACGTATTGGCATTGCTCATGGGCAGTTGCGCGAGCGCGAGCTGGAATCGGTGATGCGCGACTTTCATCAGCAGCGTTTTAATGTGTTGTTGTGCACCACCATTATCGAAACCGGCATCGATATTCCCACCGCCAACACCATTATCATGAATCGCGCTGATATGTTTGGCTTGGCGCAACTGCACCAACTGCGTGGTCGGGTAGGGCGCTCGCATCATCAGGCCTATGCTTATTTGTTGACTGATGAGCATCGCAAAATCACGCCGCAAGCGCAAAAGCGCTTAGATGCGATTCAGCTTATGGAAGATTTGGGTGCTGGTTTTCATCTTGCAATGCACGATTTAGAAATTCGCGGTGCAGGCGAGTTGCTGGGTGATTCGCAAAGCGGCGAGATGCAGGAAATTGGCTTTTCACTTTACTCTGATATGCTTAACCATGCTGTGAAGCAACTTAAAGCGGGTAAGGAGCCAGACTTGGATGCGCCGCTGGGCGTGACCACGGAAATAAATTTGCACGTGCCTGCGCTGCTCACCAACAGTTATTGCCCCGACGTGCACGAGCGGCTGGTGCTGTATAAGCGCCTTGCCAATGCCAATACCGATGACGAGTTAGATACGCTGCAAGAAGAGCTGATTGACCGCTTTGGATTACTACCAGAGCAAGGCGAGGCATTGCTTGCATGTCATCGCTTGCGTATCGCCGCCAAACCGCTCGGCATTATTAAAATTGATGCCAGCGATGCCTCAATACAGCTACAATTTAGTATTAAGGCTGGAATTGAAAGTATGCTAGATCCCATGAAACTGGTCAGTCTATTACAACGAGATCGTCGCTGTCGCATGTACGGACCAGACAAATTGCGGGTTACAGTACAATTAGGCAACTTGGCGCACAGAGTAGACTTTGTGAAAACGCTATTAAAAGAATTTACTTAGGGAGATAAAATGTTAGAGAAACTAATTGTAGCCATTGCCGCTTGGATTATTGCTGTGATATCCACCATGGGTTACGGTGGCATTGTGCTGCTCATGGCGATTGAATCAGCCTGCATTCCACTGCCTTCTGAAATTATCATGCCGTTCGCCGGCTTTCTAGTTTCAAAAGGTGAGATGAGTTTGTTAGGCATTGCACTGACAGGTGCGATTGGCTGTGTGCTGGGCTCAATCCCCGCATATTATTTAGGCATGTTTGGCGGCAGGCCGCTGGTAGAAAAATTCGGAAAATACGTACTCATTTCGCATAAAGATTTAGATATGGCAGACCGCTGGTTTGCCACACATGGTGAAATTATTATTTTTATTGCACGCTTGCTGCCCGCAGTGCGCACCTTTATTGCCTTCCCGGCTGGTGTGGCGCGCATGAACATGTCAAAATTTATTAGTTATACTTTTGTGGGCTCGTTTATATGGTGTTGGGTGTTGGGTTATGCTGGCATGAAGGCGGGCGAGCATTGGGAAGATTTAAAAGTGTATTTTCACCAATTTCACTATGTCATTGCTGCTGTGGGCGCCATATTTGTTGTGTGGTACGTGCGCAGACATTTTAAGAATGAGCGCTAAATTGGAGTCGATTTAGCGACCTCAAGCGACCCAAAGAAGCCTCTTGTTGATTTTCGGTCGCGCCGACTTCGGATAACAGGGAGCTTGCTTTTATACATATTCCCCTTAACAAAGGCAGACTGGCATTAGCCCTTAAGGGCTATTGACGCATCGCCTTAGCTCGGTATAGTTTGCGTATGACAAAAGTCAGCATAGATTTTTTCAAATTGTAATGAGTTGTTTTTAGGGAGATATCGCATGAAACTTCAAATTTGGTTAAGCACACTAATAGTGGCAATCAACTGTGCGATGGCACCGAATGCTATGGCAGCCATTGTTGATTTTCAATCCATCAATAATGGTAACAATATTCTTTCTAGCCCAACAGATGTTCAAGGCTTAACTTTTGCGTCCGACCATTTTCATATTATTGATACTGCTTCTGCCTGTTCATTTGGAGGCTGCGTCACTCCAACGAACTACCTTGCTCTTGATGCGCCGGGATTGGGATTCCCTGTTTCGGTGACATTGACTGGAGGAGGCATATTTTCAGTTCTCGCTCTTGATGCGAGCAAGATGTGGGCTGACAGCATAGCCGCACATAATGGTGGGTACGACAATGCAGATTTTCTGCACTTGGTAGGTAACCTTAATGGAGGTGGAGTGGTTACGCACGATCTGCAGCTGGGATTTGGTTTTTCCCCATTCACATTCTCAGATTTAACAAACCTGGATTCGATGGTGATTTCTGGTTTTGTTACTGAAGGCACCAATAATGCTAGCTGGGCTGTTGACAACATTAATTACTTGACGGCTGCTGTTCCAGAGCCTGAAACTTACGCCATGATGCTGGCTGGCATTGGAATGATGGGTTTTATGGTGCGTCGTCGCAAGAATGGACAAACTTAATTTTAGTTAGTATTCTTGATTACAATATTCAAGATTTCTTATTGGCCGTTTGCTGAATTAGAATAGTCTAGCTACCTCCCATTTTATTGAAGTCAAATTAGAGAAATAAAATATTTTAAACTAAAACCAACTTGCCGATACTTAAAAAGAATACGGCTTTTTTAATCGGTAAATTTTCGTGTAAAAACAAGCGGGCATAGCGCGCCAACTGCGGTTCGTGCTGTGCTGCTGCCATTTCTATATTTCCATTTGCAGCTGTCAGCTTGTAATCGATAATCCAACGTTCATTATTTTCAATAAACGTTAAATCAATGCGCTGTTCTTGCGGCGTGTTATTTTCGTCAAGAGTAGTGATGCTTAATTCTGCTTGGCGATTTGGCCTAGAGCCAAGCATCCATAAGCCTTGCGGACTTTCGATAGTTTGCTTTAGTGCGGCAATAATTTGTTGCACTTGTTTATCAACCTCTTTTTTATCATGACCTTTTTGTAACAACCAAAATCGCATACTCTGAAAGCAAGCATCTATGCGGCTTGCAGGCCAGTGCTCTAAACCGGTATTTGCAATCATTTCCATATACAAGTGCGCAAGCGCGCCGCAGTCAGCGGCTAAGTTTAAAGAGTTTCCTGCATCTGCAGCGAGATTTAAAGTTGCAACAGGCAAGCTCTGCTTGGTTTGTAGCCTGTTCTGGGCAGTTGTGATGGTTTTATCGAGTTGTAGCACAGTTGGCATTTTCAGCTGTTTTAGGCGTACTAAACTTGGTGTGAAATTGGCAATATCATCTTCAATAATTGCGGCATTTTCCACGAATTCAGTTGCCTCAAATTTGTGCGAAACCGCGCTCCACAGCAAATCCAAATAGGTATTTTTGACGGGATTAATTTCTTTTTTACCATTTTGATTGGTTTTTTGATTGGCTATGCCAACCAAGTGTAATTTTCGCTCCGCACGCGTCGCCGCCACATATAGCACGCGCGCGTCCTCGTTCGTATCGCGCTCGTTTTCCAGCGTCTCCAAATAATCATAAGCACTTACAGCATCCTTATCATGATTTTTATCTCGCGCACTCTTCGGAATATATGACGCAGCAAGCAATTCTGTCTGGTTATCAACGGTTACTTCCTCCCACAACAACAGCGAAGAACCGCTGGTGTTGCCGCCAATTTTCGCGCCCAGCCCAGGCAAAATTACCGTATCAAACTCCAAACCTTTAGACTTATGAATGGTCATCATTTGCAAGTTTTCGCCTTGGCTATCGGGCGTAGCAAACAGCTTGATAATCTCAGTATCCATGCGCTCTGGCGAGAACTGGTTGCTGCGGTCCAAGTTATCCAAACAAGAAAAAAACGCTTGCACATCGACAATATCGCTTTGCTCCCACAAACATGCTGTGCCGTTGAGCATGAGCCAGATGCCGCGAATCCAGCGGCTTACATTCATGCAACCTTGCGTAGCAAACGCTTCTGCAATAATTTCGCGCACATGTTTAAGTCGCGATTGGCCGTCGGCAGATAATTGATTGACGATTTCATCTTTTTTCATCAAGGACCAAACCGTTGCGAAATGATTGTTGCCCGCCAGTGCGTGCAAATCGTGCAAAGTGAGGCCGCACCAAGGCGCACGAAGAATCGCCAGCCAATGCACGCGGTCCGCACGATGATGCAGGGCGTGTGTGAGGGCGAGCAAATCTTGTACTATTTGGCGACCTTGCAGCGCCTCAATCTCGACTGCCTGAAATTTAATATGTTGATATTCACGACGTAATTTTGTGACTAGTGGTGCTAAATGTTTTTTTGCGCGCACCAAAATGGCGATCTTTTTACCTGGATTTTCAGTTTGTTCATGCTGAATAATGCGGATGATTTCTTCCGCTTCGCGTTGCTGTGCGTCGTTATTCGTTTCACTATTTAATTTAATAATAGGATGAATTTCAATGCCGCTAGAAGGCTCATGGATATTGGCTTGCAGGGCATGTTTATTTAGGTCTGCAATACTGCTAGCAGCAATAAAAGCACGGTAGTGAATCGCACCTTGCGTTTCATCATCAAACTCAGGAAAAAGGTCAGCAAAAGTATCGTTTATCCAATCCACCACCGGAGGACAAGAACGGTTATTGCGATAAAGTTGCAGCCTTTCTAATTTGATGTCGCCAATGCCGCGTGTAGAGGCATGGATGAACTGTGCAACATTGGCTTTGCGAAAGCGGTAGATGGATTGCATGGGGTCGCCCACGCAGAAGAGTGTTCTGCTATCGCCCGCTTGCCAGCCAAGTGTTAGTTGCTCTAAAAGCGCAATTTGGCTAGGGCTGGTATCTTGAAACTCATCCACCAACAAATGCCTAATTTGGTAATCCAGCTTAAGCGCCAAATCAGTTGGCTCGCCAAAATTATCGGTGAGCGCCTGTGTTGCGCGTTGCGCAATTTCAACAAAATCGACTTCGCCCGCGCGCTGAAACGCCAGCCATAGCTGCGCTACGGCTAAATTGAGAAGTTTAGATAGCGCAGTGATCATCTGCCAGCTCGCCTCATTATTGGCCGTATTGGGCAGCAAGCGCACGCGATGCAAAGGCGCTAAGTCGCCAATCGTTGCGATTATTTCCACTAATGCCAGTTTTTTTGCGCGACCTTCGTCAGTGGCTGGAAAGCCAAATTTCACGTTAAGGCCGCCCTCTTTGCGCGGTTCGCCTGTGGCTGTGAGCAATAAATCCGCCAGTGCACGCCACATTGCCACGGCCTCTAATTTTGCTGGAATGGGTGTTTCCCAATCTATTAGCAATGCCACACTTGCATCGCAAGGCAGGTTGGATGCAGCAAAGCGAGCAATAGGCATCAGCAACCCTTGCAAGGCTAGTGGCAGCGCGTCAACAGTGGATTGTAGTTGTTGCTCAATTAAATAGCGCAAAGTGTTTTGTAGTTGTTCAGAATCAACTTCGTGCTGTGCCTGATGCAACCATTGGTCGCGCTTGGCCAACATGTTGACCAATAAACTAGTTAGCAGATCCGCATTGTTGTCGACATAGCGCAAAGCTGTTTTTACTACGCTGCCGTGCTCGTTATTATCTAGCAAAGCCAGCGTTTGTGCGGCTGCCTGCGTATAGAGCGCTTCTGCATTATCAGTGACACGGGGTTGTGCGCCAAAACGGCTCATCAGCGGCATTTGCCTTGCCAAGTGTGCGCACAAACTATCGATGGTAAAAATACGCAATCGTGATGGATTTTCAATCAACTTCCAGCTCTTATCCTGAGCGTGTTGCAGCGCCTGCAGACTGAGTTGGCAGGTGATATTTTTGTGCGGCTTATCAGGCGGAGTTTGGTTTTCAGCGTTAATCAAACTATCCAAAATGCGCAGTCGCATTTCTGCTGCAGCCTTGTTGGTAAAGGTAATTGCGATAATTTCTTCAGGTTCATTCACCGTTTGCAGCAATCTTAAATATCGCTGTGTAAGCAATTCCGTTTTGCCCGCTCCAGCCGGTGCTTCAACGATAAACGAAGTTAAATCCAGCGCACGCAGACGATTTTCTTCATCAATTTTTAAGAGGTTTGCGGTCATGTTTCGTGACTATCTATGAAAGAACCCTGAAACCGTTCAAACTGTAATTGTCGTTCTGGCAGGCGGAGCAGGGGTGTGACTTCGCAATAAGCAAGCAGATTTTCATCATCAAACCGCACCGCGGCTTCGCCTGCTTTAATTTCTTGCGCAATGGCTTCTATACTGATTTTCCAGTGTGTTAACAATGCTTGCCAATCGCTAAAGTTTTGTAAAAAAGCGGGCTTGCGTTTATCGACTTCTATCTCAAAATCAGTATCAGATACGCCTAAAAAGGCATGTTCTGCGATTTTCACCATAGCAAAACGCACAGCAGCAACTTTCGAATTTTCATCTGCCCAAAAAGCAGCATAGATAGGCAGTTGTGGCTCGGTAATGCGCGATTCACCCCAGCTTTTCATCTCGGGCTTTTGCCCAGTTTTATAATCGATGAACTCAATATTGCCGTCATCTAAGGCATGAATGCGGTCAATTTTAAGTGTGAGTTCAATGCCACAAATGTCGACTTGTTTTTCTGCTTCACAGGCGATGATATTAAACAAAATGCCGCGCGCTTTTTCGTATTGAAGCCAATCGCCAATTAGCTTATACAGCCTTTCATGTTCAAGCTCTAGCACTGTAGTTGATACCACATTGCGCTCTGCAGAAAAATCACGTAGCGCATTGCCAATCGCGAGGTTTAAGGCTTGTGAAAAATCGGTTTCATTCATATCACGCAAATCAGCAAAGTTGCGATGCTTTTTATTGGGCTGCCAAAAGTGTTCCAAAACATCATGTACCAGAGAGCCGCGTTCCATGCTGTCCAAACCGTTGCGCTGGGTTTTAAGCGCTTTTGCGCCTAGCCGAAATTGGTAAAATGCCCAAGCTGGGCAAATGGCTTGTGCCCGCAGCAATCCTGTCCCGCCAGAAACGTGTTCACCGTCTTGCACGGCTGGTGCAAGATGATCGTTGATATGTTCTAAATGAGCATTACCTTGGTGAGTTAATTGCTCTGCAAGCGTTTTTACTAGCGGCATATCAGCATTTATGCCTGTGATATCGTTCATTAAAGGCGAAGCACGCAATTGGCTTTCACCTTCGATTTTGCTGCTAGAGAAAATAATACTTGGCGCAGAGTGCAATAAACGCTGATGGATGTTTGCTGCAAACTTAGCTTGAATGCTGTTATCAGCATTCGGAACACACGCCGCACGCTGAATGAATGCGGGTAATAGTGGATTGGGGCGCGCTGGTGGAGGCCAAATGTGGTCATTCATTTGCATGCACCAAATAGCGTCCACAGGTGCGCTTAGCGCTTCCATAATACCCAAAATCTGTATCGATGGCTCACCTTCAGTTTCTGCCTGAAAAACTTGTTCGGCACAGATTTGTTGCATCAGTTGTGCGACCTCAGACATAGATAAGTTTTTGCCTAAAATATCCAAATTTTTAAACTGTAAAAGCGCCTTTTTCCAAGCCTTAATGCCTTGAAACTCAAGACTGGTAGGGCTGCGCTCGCCTGGCCACTTTAAAGAGGCAAGTAGTGCATCCAGTGTTTGCGCCCATTGCGAGGGGGCTAATTTTTTGTTTGAAATGCTAGAGAATGCAGCGGCTACATCGGCAAGTAAATGTGCAAGACCCGAACTGGTTTCATGCTGTTTTTTAGCAAACTCCACAAAGCGTGAAAGCGTGAACTGCATGGGTAATTTTTCGCGTATTTTTGCATCCAATATCGCGCGTGAATCGCCTTCCTGCTGGCTGGCAGACCAGAATGGCGATAGCAACATGCTTGAAACATCCGCTTGCTGAAGTTGGTAGCTGCTAAATAAGCGCAGCAAATTTAACGCTGCCTGAATAATGGGCTGCTGATTTAATGGCGTTCCCAGAGAAAAGTTATAGCAACGCGCGCTATCCACCATACTTGGGCGCACACTGGCAGGGTAAAACACGTCGTCTAATAAATCTGCCAGTTGGTTCCTGATTTCACTCAATTGTGGTGCGATGATGGCAAGTTTAGCCTGAGGATTTGTATCTAAAGTTTGCCTAGCCCATGCAACAGCGGCGCGGCATTCAGCTTCTTGATTTTCCAGATTGATATATTGAGAAAGTGCTGGCTCGAGGCGTGTTGTTACGTATTCAGTCACTTTCACACCGCGCGCTATTAACACATCGCGTAAACGCTGCTCTTGCGGTGCAGTTTGATCAAACCCGGCAAACGCAATATGCGCTGGCAGCGTTTCTGTGCCTTGCGCTAGGCAATTTAGCTGCCAATCCATGTAGCGTACGCTTTCTAGTACATTGAGTTGTTTACAACGTTGTTGAAACGCGCGTTGCCAGTGCATAAATTGGCGTGACTCTTCTGCTTGGTGTTCGCGCGGAATATGCAAATTCCACGCAATTTGGTAGCGATTCGCCTCTATCGCCGCGCTGGCCAAGCCAGCAACATCGAATAAATCGCCAAAGGTATTCTTTTTGAGTGATTGCGTAATGACTTCTTCCCACAACAATTGCTCGTTAAATGGGCTTAGTGCGCCAATTGGCTGCGTGATTTTCCCTGAGAGCAAACTTGTTTCAATGACGTCTTCTAACCACTGCGAAAGTGTGTTTACGTGGGCGCTAGGCCATTGTGTTTGGCCAAGCTGCAGTTGCGCACGTGCAATATCGGCTTGAATGCTACGCACCAATCTAGCGGTTGGGCAGAGAATGAGCGAATTTGCGGTGTTTGACATAAGCGAATTCTATTGGATATTTAGCGGCAACAGTAGTGTTAAAATGCTGTAATTGTTTAATTGGAAGGAACCGCTATGCTCGCGCAGTTTGCAAAGTTTTCAAAAGTTTTTATTTGGTTGTTGTTAATCCCCATTTTACTATTGGCGCTCTATACTTGGGGAGCGCTCACTTGGGTATATTCATCGGGCGAACGTGCAGGTTATGTGCAAAAACTTTCGCAAAAAGGTTGGGTGTGTAAAACTTACGAGGGCGAATTGATATTGGTTTCTATGCCTGGTACGCAGGCGGAGAAATTTGCTTTTACCGTGCGCGATGAAAACATAGCGAAGAAAATCGATGAAACTGTGGGCAAACGCGTGCGTTTGGTTTATGAGGAGCACAAAGGCATTCCGACGGATTGCTTTGGTGAGACTTCTTATTTTGTGCAAGACGTACAGTTGTTAGATAAGCAATAATTTAAGTAATGGCACTACAAAAAAATTTAGCGATTAATGATGAAAAAAACTACATCACGCCTGAAGGTTTTGCTGCGCTACAGGCCGAATTTCATCAGCTATATAAAGTAGAGCGGCCAGAAGTTGTCAGAACCGTTTCATGGGCGGCCAGCAATGGTGATAGAAGCGAGAATGGCGATTATATTTACGGCAAACGCCGTTTGCGGCAGATTGATGGGCGTTTAAAGCATTTGATGAAGCGCATGGATTTGGCCGAAATTGTAGATCCCAGCCTGCAACAGCATTTAGAAAAAGTGTTTTTTGGCGCTTGGGTGACTTTATTTAATTTATCGGATGATAGTGAGCATGTGTATCGCATTGTCGGTAAAGACGAACTTGAGCCCACAAAAGGTTACATTAGCTGGGTTTCGCCATTAGCAAAGGCTATGCTGGGCAAGGGTTTTGGCGATACTATACGCGTGATTACACCAAAAAATGAAGAGACGTTTGAAGTGGTGGACATTCGCTATTCACAGGCAAAAGAGAATACAAGCGCTTGAACTTTAATCATTATTCAGTTATCTTAGTGGCATGTTAAGGCGTTTTTCACGATTTTTTGCTTGTTTGCTTTTGGTGCTAATACCGCTGCAAAGCATTGCTGCAGCTAATATAGGTATATGTAACAGCATGATGCAATCTCAAGCGGGTGAACAGAAATCAGCCAATATGCCTTGCGCCAAAAACATGGCAGGCATGTCCAAAGTTGCTCAAAATCAAGGTGGCTGCACACATAAGAGTGCGTGCAAAACCATTTGTGCCACACTTTGTGCGAGCTTGAGCGCAATGACCGCGCTACCAAGCGATATTAAGCCAGCTACTTTTCTGGTTTCAGCTGCCTTGATTAGTATGCCTCATCAAGCTTACGCTTCAATCACCCAACCCAACCTACAACGCCCACCCATACTCCTTTCTTAAATAAGCGTTATCACGCCTATTTTGTGGCGTGACATTATTTTTAAGAGTCATAGGAGTGTTTTATGAATATCCGATTATTGGGCGAAAGCCTTCTATTTAGTTGCTTATTATTTATCGCCTTTACTGCAAAAGCAGAACAGCCACTAACCCTAGCTGAAGCCATTCAATTGGCGACTCAAAGCCAACCTTTGCTGCAATCTTTAGATAATGCCGCAGACTCAACACGCCAAGCGGCGGTTGCAGAAGGTCAATTGCCAGACCCTAAACTTAAATTTGGCATGATTAACTTGCCTGTGACAACACGTGATGCCCTACATTTTGATCGTGATGATCAAACTATGGTCAATGTTGGGTTTTCACAAGAGATGATTCCACTAAAAAAACGCGAAGTTGCTTCAAGTAAAATGCTGGCAGAGGCTGATCAATTTCATACTGAGCAAATAGCTACCGCTAGAAGTATTGAACGTGATGTGGCTTTGGCGTGGCTAGATGTTTATGAGGCGCAGCGTAAATCCGAATTATATCAACGTATTGCGGATGAAATGTCAGCCGAACGAAAGGTATTGGCTGCTGGTGTAAGTTCAGGTGGCGCAAAAACCAGTGAGGTGTTAGCAGTAGATACCGAGGTATCTTTGACTAATGAAAAACGTATCTTTGCAGAACGTGATGAGCGCAAAGCCCGAGCTGCGCTAGCACGTTGGATAGGTAATTCTGCATCGCGCCAAATATCGCCTGAACTTCCAGTGATGACTAACAGTTTAAACCAAGCAGCAATACAAAAAGAACTCGACAATCATCCACTACTAAAAAATGCCTATCAAAGCGAAAAAGTTGCGCAATTAGATGTAG
>JANYCB010000001.1 GCA_025360485.1 Methylotenera sp.
AAGCCTTTCTGAAGGCAATATGTTAAAAGTGCTATATTATTAAAATGCTATGTCTTATATAAGATATAAGTGTTATATTATGCGTGTTTAAAAGCTCTAACTTAAGGAGTAACTATGGCGCTCGTCTCATTACGACAACTACTAGATCATGCTGCTGAGCAAAATTATGGCCTAGCCGCATTTAACGTCAATAATATGGAACAAGTTCACGCGGTAATGCAGGCAGCGGACGAAACAAATAGCCCCGTAATTTTGCAAGGCTCGGCCGGTGCGCGCAAATACGCGGGTGAACCATTTTTACGACATTTAGTGTTGGCAGCGATTGAGGCTTATCCGCACATTCCAGTTGTCATGCATCAAGATCATGGCCATTCGCCAGCAGTGTGTATTCAAGCCATGCGTTCGGGGTTTTCTAGTGTAATGATGGATGGCTCACTCATGGAAGACGCCAAAACACCGTCTAGTTACCAATACAATGTAGATGTATCTAAAAAAATTGTAGAGTTAGCGCATGCGATTGGCGTGTCGGTTGAAGGTGAGTTAGGCGTATTAGGCTCGCTAGAAACTGGGCTAGCTGGCGAAGAGGATGGCTCTGGCGCAGCAGGCGTATTAAGCCATGCGCAAATGCTCACTGACCCAGAAGAAGCCGCCGACTTTGTGCGTCAAACTGGCGTAGATGCACTAGCAATTGCGATTGGCACTTCGCACGGCGCATACAAATTCGCCAAACCACCGACTGGGAAAACGCTAGCAATTAGCCGCATTAAAGAAATTCACGCCCGCATCCCCAACACCCACCTGGTCATGCACGGCTCATCATCTGTACCGCAAGAGTGGCTAAAAATTATTAATCAATATGGCGGTGATATGGGCGAAACTTATGGTGTGCCTGTAGAAGAAATTGTTGAAGGCATTAAATTTGGTGTGCGGAAAATTAATATCGATACCGATCTACGCATGGTATTTGCTGGGGCGATTCGTAAATTTTTAGAAGAAAATAAAAAAGAATTTGACCCAAGAAAATTTTTAAAGCCTGCCACGATTGCCATGCGTGAAATTTGCAAAGCGCGATATGAAGCTTTTGGCTCCGCTGGCCAAGCTGGAAATATTAAACCAATATCATGTGAACGCATGGCTGATCGCTATAAAGCAGGCGAACTACAAGCCATTATTAAGTAAAACAAATAGTTAAATAAAATAATACGTTAGAAATTGAAGAATTGGATTGGGTAAGCAATATGCGTCGTAAGCTAGTGGTAGGAAATTGGAAAATGCACGGGGACATTAAGAGCAACCAAATCTTGCTTGAAAGCATCATTGGTGGCTTAAAAGAATATAAAAATGCAGATTATGTGGTGTGCGTACCCAACCCCTATTTGTTTCAAGCCCGTGAGTTGTTAACAAGCACCAATATCACTTGGGGTGGGCAAAATGTAAACCAGCATGAGCAAGGCGCTTTTACTGGCGCAGTCGCACCGCATATGCTCACTGATCTCGGCTGCACTTATGTGTTGCTTGGTCACTCAGAAAGACACGTGCTGTTTCATGAAACCAACTTAACCGCTGCGGCCAGATTCGATGCAGCCATTAAAGCAGATTTAACGCCCGTATTATGTGTAGGCGAAACGCTCGCAGAACACGAAGCCGGCCTGACAGAGGTGATTGTCGCAAGCCAAATGGATGCCGTCATGGCCACCCTTGGTGATGAAGACTTTGCTAAAGCTATACAGCTTAATATGGTGTTCGCATATGAGCCCGTATGGGCGGTAGGCACTGGCAAAACAGCTTCACCAGAGCAAGCACAAGCCATTCACGCATTTATTCGCAACCGCATTGCCAGACGCAATGCAGATGCGGCGGCTGATGTACGCATTATTTATGGCGGCAGCGTAAAAGCCAACAATGCGGCAGCGCTGTTTGCCATGCCAGATGTAGATGGTGTACTTATTGGTGGCGCATCGCTCTTAGCCGATGAGTTTGTGGCCATCTGTAAACTAGCGAATTAGTTTTCCATGACTTTACTGAAATCAAAGTGAATAGGTCAATTTACTTTGCTTGAAAATACTTAATAATTCTATCAACTTCTCGCTTGCACCCCATCATCACCGGCACGCGCTGGTGTATGCCGCTAGGCTTCACTTCTAAAATGCGCTGAAAGCCCGTGGTTGCTGCACCGCCAGCTTGTTCAACAATAAAACTCATGGGGTTTGCTTCATACATTAAGCGCAATTTCCCGCTTTTAGATTTGTTATCACTCGGGTACATAAATACGCCGCCGCGCACTAAAATGCGATGCACTTCCGCCACCATAGAAGCCACCCAACGCATGTTAAAATCTTTTTTGCGGCTACCTTCATCGCCCTGCAAACACTCATCAATATAGCGCTGCACAGGCGCTTGCCAAAAGCGGTAATTAGACATATTGATTGCAAATTCTTGTGTGTCTTCAGCAAGCTGCATATTTGGGTGTGTCAGATAAAACTCGCCTGATTCACTATCCAGCGTAAATCCATTCACGCCATTTCCAGTCGTTAGCACTAACATAGTAGACGTGCCGTACAAGGCATAGCCAGCGCAGATTTGCGCGCTACCAGGCTGCAAAAAGTCTGCTAATTCTGGTTTCTTGCTGGGTGATTTTAAAATCGAAAATATCGTCCCTACCGAAATATTCACATTCACATTGGATGAACCATCCAGCGGATCAAACAACAGCAAATATTGGCCATTTTTCTTATGCTTGTCGGCAATTTCGATGAAATTACCCATCTCTTCCGAAGCCATACCCGCCACATAACCGCTGCGCTGATTACATTCTATGAAAATGTCATTGGTAATCACATCTAAGGCTTTTTGCACTTCGCCCTGAATATTTTCAGAACCCAAACTACCCATATTGCCAACCAGCGCGCCACTATCTATCGCCACGGCTATTTGTTTACAGGCAGCAATAATGTCGCCCAGCATCGCGGCTAACGCTACCGCATGTTCGCCTTGCAAGTGTTGCGCTAAAAATTTTGTAATAGTGGTATTTTGCATCATGCGTCGATTATAAACCCTGTGTAGTATTAGTGCAGCAGCATATGGTGAAAAGGAGTTTATTTAGAATATGCAGACAAAAAATACATGCTCTGGAGGCCGCATGGATATTGCCTCCCAGGGCAGTATAATTTTGCATTACACATTGATTTTTAATTGCACCTTCACGCTATCGCCCGCAGAAAACTTTTCCTTTTTACGCACATCGGCTTTAATGGGCAAAATGTAGGCTTTCAATTCTGAAGACGGGAAAATTGAAGTTTCCCAAGTTGTATTACCAATCGTCACCAACACCCGCACCGCGCCCCAACCGCGGCGTTTTTCGTGCATATTTTCGTCAAAAAATTTGATTTCTTCCGATTTGTCTTTAGGCAACGTAATAAAATGCCAAGCAGTTGCGGTGCTTTGCCACAGCCAGCATTTATCGGTGAAGGTAAAACTTAAATCAATCATGTTTTGATTATACAGCGCCAGCGATATAATGCTCTGATACCGAAATTAACCGAGAAATATCCATGACAATATCTAAACAATGGCTACAGTTCATTATGTTGTGGTGCTTATCTATTTCTCTAGCCTCTTGCGACTTTTCCCCACCTTCAAATGAAGAGCTAATAGCTAAATATACCAGCAACCCTAAAGGCTATGAAAGACTCGCTGAAATGATAAAAAAAGACTTCTCAGAATTAGCAAATTCCAGTCAAGGATGTTTAACTATAGGTCAAGACCAAATAAGGGAGTTTTGGTATTCCTCGGTTGCTAATGATTGGTCATCTACACCAACCCATGAGTATAAAAAAACCCTATCTGAGGTTTTAAGCAAAGTAGGATTAAGCAGTCAACGTTATGAAAAATATTTGGAATTATTCCGACAGACTGGCTCAGAGCGCATCACACTTTGTTCTAACGATATTCCCAGCTCTGGAGTACACGTGCTAATTTTCCGATCTGGCACAACAATGGGAGGATGGGGTGCCGAGATAAATAAACGTGATGATGGAGGTATACCAGATAATACTAGTAGCCGCTGTTGTGATACCAAAAATTTTAAAATACGAGATGGTTGGTATTTATCGGTAAGCTCAGAGTCATAAATGCCACAACTCAAACTCTCCGTCCAGCGTGCCACACAGCTCGATACACCTGCCAGAAACCAGCTTTTACGCTGGTGTAAAGCCGCACTGCGTGTGGATTGCGAAGTGACCATCCGCATGGTTGATGAACATGAAGCGCGCGCACTTAATAGCACTTTTCGCGGTAAAGATTACGCGACCAATGTGCTGACTTTTCCGCTTACCGAAGAGCCGCATTTGATGGGCGATATTGTCATCTGCGCGCCTGTTGTGGCTGCGGAGGCCAAAGCGCAAAATATATCAATCGAGGCGCATTTTGCGCACCTCACCGTACATGGTATTTTGCATTTGCATGGCTACGACCACCAAACCGAAGAACAGGCAGCATTAATGGAGTCTATTGAGGTGACAACCTTACAGAATTTAGGGTATGCTAACCCCTATCTCATTACTGAGGGTGCCCAAAGCATATAGCATGCATGGCCTCCGACCCGGAAAAGCAAAGCAATAAAACCAGTTTATTAGAACGCTTAAGTAATTTTTTACTGCGCGAACCAGAAGACCGCGAACAGCTGGTAGAGCTGTTACACGGCGCATATGAAAACCACCTGATGGATGCTGACTCGCTCGCCATGATAGAAGGCGTGCTGCAAGTGAGCGAAATGCAAGTGCGTGATGTGATGATTCCGCGCTCGCAAATGGATGTCATCAACATCACCGATCCTCCCGAAACCTTTATTCCACATGTGATTGAAACTGCGCACTCGCGCTTTCCTGTCATCGAAGACGACAAAAATGATGTGATTGGCATTTTGCTGGCCAAAGATTTGTTACGCTATTACGCAGGTGAAGATTTTAATGTGCGCGATATGTTGCGCCCTGCGGTGTTTATCCCCGAGGCTAAGCGCTTGAATGTGTTGCTGAAAGAATTCCGCAGCAACCGCAACCACATTGCCATTGTGGTGGATGAATATGGCGGTGTGGCGGGCATGGTAACGATTGAAGACGTACTTGAGCAAATTGTCGGCGATATTGAAGATGAATACGATTACGACGAAGATGAAGACAATATTCTAAAAGACGCCAAAGGCCATTACCGCGTGAAAGCGCTCACCGAAATTGGCGATTTTAACGAAGCGGTAGGTACGCAATTTAGCGATGAAGAGTTCTCGACCATTGGCGGTTTAGTGGTGAATAAATTTGGCCATATGCCCAAACGTGGTGATTCAGTTGTGATTGATAATCTCAGTGTTTCTGTACTTCGCGCTGATAGTAGGCGCTTACATTCTATACTCGTTGAAGTGATTCCTGACGAACCGTTTCCGATAGAATCGACTTAGATTTAAGCAAATTGAACTAAAATTATTTTCATCTCTCTCAACCTTTACTTATTAGGAGATTGCAATGAAGACTTGGTTACTTGCCGCAGTACTTGCCACAAATGCCTTATTTGCGAGCTATTGTTTAGCTGATGACGCGCAGAAGACGCAGCCATCAAGCAAAATTCCTACCGAAGAAAAAGCCTTTGTAGATGCCGTGGGACAGCTTGATAAAACTAAAATTGTGGCCCAACTTGGTCAGCCAGCCAAAGCAGACGATGTAAGGATTAAAGATACTGACAAAATAGCTGCCTCAATTTGGCAATATCACAACCTGAATACCGCGGCTGATGGCACTTTATATCTAACCACCGAGCTTGATTTTATTGACGATAAAGTGGTGCAAATCGTGTTTTTAAATAACGACGGCTCTGAGGGTACTGAGGGTGGCGAAACCTACGAGTTACCCGCAGCCAAGCCAGGTATGTAGTAAGCTTAAACCACAAAAAAAGGCGCTTAAGGCGCCTTTTTTATTAGGTGAAATTTAACTTATTTCTTTTTCAAATTATCACGAATTTCACGTAACAACATGACATCTTCTGGCGTTGGTGGTGCCGCAGGAGGTGGTTCTGCTTTTTTCATTCTGTTCACCATTTTCACCATTTGGAAAATCACAAATGCCAAGATAAGGAAGTTAATCAAAATACTGATAAAGTTACCATAGGCAAGAACAGAACCCGCTTTTTTGGCCTCTGCCAACGGCAAACCAGCTGCTTGACCACTTAGTGCAACATATATGTTTGAAAAATCTACATTGCCAATTATTTTCCCCACAATAGGCATAATGATGTCGCCCACTAATGAATCGACAATTTTACCAAACGCGCCGCCGATGATGACACCCACTGCTAGGTCCATCACATTGCCTTTACTAATAAAGTCTTTAAATTCCGATGCCATGCTCATTGACTATTCTCCTAAAATTATTATTTAACTATACCACAGGTGAAATATAGGACTTTAGAGCGCCAACTGTCAATCACTTAAATTCCACTTTTTTGCAGAAATACAATACAAACACGTACAATCGCGCTTAATCAATTGTATTTGTAATGCTATATATGTTAAAAAATCTCTCTGCATTTTTAATTGCGCTTGCTCTGGGCGCCTTTGCTGTGTTGGGTTTCGCACCATTCTATATTTTTCCTGCATCCATACTCTCGCTTGCAGGTATATGCTATTTATGGATAAAAGCGACCACGCCGAGATTCGCATGGATATTGGGCTTCAGCCATGGTCTCGGTTTATATTGCGTCGGCATTTATTGGATCTACATCAGCTTGCACGATTTTGGCGGCATGCCTTGGTGGTTCGCGGGTTTTTGCACGTTTTGCTTGTGTGCGTTTATGGCACTATTTGTGGCTTTGGTGGGTTGGTTAAGCAAAAAACTCGGTTCGCCGCTCATCAGCATCCCAGTCTTATGGGGCTTAAGCGATTGGGTTCGCAGCTGGATTTTCACAGGCTTCCCATGGTTAACGATGGGTTACAGCCAAGTACCACACAGCCCGCTGGCAGGCTACATGCCGCTTGTCGGCGTGTACGGCGTTTCGGTCATTACGGTTTTTATTGGCGCATTAATTGGCTATTGGTTTGCCATTAAACCGCAAAACTTTGTGTGGAAACGTAATGCAATTGCGGCTTTTACCTTGATTTTGGTCGCAGGCTTCATCCTCAAAGCCGTGGAATGGACAGCGCCATTCGGCAAACCAATTAGTGTCGCATTATTGCAAGGCAATATCGCGCAGGATGAAAAATGGTCAATTGAGGCCGCGCAAAGCACCATAGACCAATATTTGGCCATGATAAATGCCAGCAAGGCGCAACTGATTATCACGCCAGAAACCGCACTGCCCGTGCTTGCCAGCCAGTTCGACCCTGCCGTAACAACTGCGCTCACCGCACACGCTAAGCAAAATGGCGGCGATATATTGGTTGGCTTAGTGCAAGTGAATTCATCGGTAACGCAGCCAGATTATGATCGCTATTACAACAGCGCAATTAGTTTTGGCAGCGCAAAAACGCAATATTATTCTAAAAATCATTTGGTGCCATTTGGAGAGTTTATTCCATTAAAACAAGTATTTGGATGGATTTATCGCGATTATTTGCACATGCCTTTGAGTGATTTATCACGCGGCGGAACACAGCAAAAACCCATGAATTTAGTCGGCCAAAAAGTCGCCGTGAATATTTGCTACGAAGACGTTTTCGGTAACGAGATTATTCATCAATTGCCTGCGGCCACGCTACTCGTCAACATCAGTAACGATGCGTGGTATGGCAATTCTTATGCAGCCGACCAGCACATGCAGTTTAGCCAAACGCGCGCCTTAGAAACCGGTCGCATGGCACTGCGCGCCACCAACACCGGCGCGACTGCGGCAATCGACCAGCACGGCTATGTGCTCGCCCACGCAGCGCATTTCACCAAAACCACGCTGAATGTCACCGCACAGGGCTTCAGCGGCAGCACGCCTTATGTGCGCTGGAGCAACTGGCCGTTTATCCTCTTTTGTTTTGGCGCAATTGCCTTTGTTTGGCGACGCAAAGCCGTGTAAAATCTAGCCTCTTGGGTTAAATTCCGTTTATAAGCAAAAAAAACGAGAAGGCGAGCCGAAGACAGTACGTTTTTGTACGGCGAGGTGAGGCCGACAAAGTATTTTTTGAATTAGAAACGGAATTATGCAGACTTTTCAGCAAATTATTTTAACGCTTCAGTCCTACTGGGATAAGCAAGGTTGTGCATTGCTACAACCTTACGATATGGAAGTGGGCGCGGGCACTTCGCACACCGCCACGTTTTTGCGCTCACTCGGCCCGGAGCCGTGGAAAGCCGCTTACGTGCAGCCAAGCCGTCGCCCAAAAGATGGTCGCTATGGCGAAAATCCGAATCGTTTGCAGCATTATTACCAGTATCAGGTCGTGCTAAAGCCTGCACCAGCTAACATTCTTGAGCTGTATTTGGGCTCACTCGAAGCGCTAGGTTTCGATCTGAAACAAAACGATATCCGCTTTGTGGAAGACGATTGGGAAAACCCGACACTAGGCGCATGGGGCTTGGGTTGGGAGGTTTGGCTGAACGGCATGGAAGTCACGCAATTTACCTACTTCCAGCAAGTCGGCGGCATCGATTGTAAACCAATTACTGGCGAAATCACCTACGGCTTGGAGCGCCTCGCCATGTACTTGCAAGGCGTGGATAGCGTGTACGATTTGCAGTACTCTGAGAACGTAAAATACGGCGACGTGTTTCACCAAAACGAAGTCGAGCAATCCACCTACAATTTCGAACATTCTGACGTGGAATTTTTGTCGACCGCTTTTGCAGCGCACGAAAAACAAGCCAGAAATTTGGTCGATAATAAACTCGCGCTACCCGCATACGAGCAAGTGCTAAAAGCCGCGCACACCTTTAACCTGCTAGATGCACGCGGTGCAATCAGCGTCACGGAACGTGCCTCCTACATCGGGAAAATCCGCAACATCGCACGCAGCGTTGCAGCATGCTACCTAGAAAGCCGCGCCAGACTTGGATTCCCGCTTGCCTCAAAAGAACATGCGGCAGAAGTGCTGACAAAATTAGAAAAAGAAAAGAAAGCAGCATGAGTAATTTATTAGTCGAATTATTGGTGGAAGAGCTACCGCCAAAAGCCTTAAAATCTTTGGGGGATGCTTTTTCGAATGTATTTTTTAATCAGTTAGAGCACTTTGGACTTGTATTAAGAGCAGAAATTATAAATGTAAAATCATTTGCCACTCCAAGAAGACTAGCAGTATTTATTCCTAATGTAATGTCCAAGGCGATTGATAAACAAGTCGCGCAAAAGCTGATGCCTGCTAGCGTGGGCTTGGATGCGAACGGAAAGGCTACCCCTGCCCTTGTAAAAAGACTACAGGCATTAGGTGCAGACGAATCTGCAGTTGCTAAACTCAGAAAAGAAAACGATGGCAAAGCGGATGTGCTGTTTTTTGATGTGATGCAAACCGGTGCCACGCTACAAGAAGGCTTGCAAAAAGCGCTGGATGAGGCTTTAGCCAAGTTGCCAATTCCAAAAGTGATGACTTATCAACTGGCCGATGGCTGGAGCAGCGTGAATTTTGTGCGCCCTGCACATGGCTTAGTAGCGTTACATGGTAGCGAAATCGTACCAATCACCGCGCTGGGATTGGCTTCTGGAAATATGACGCAAGGGCATCGCTTTGAAGCCGCAAAACCAATTATTACACTTAAAAATGCCGATAGCTACGCTGAGCAATTGAAAATTGAAGGCGCAGTGATTGCCAGTTTTGCGGAACGCCGCGCGGAAATTGAGCGCCAACTCAACGCCGCTGCCGCGAAAGAAAACCTGAAACCAATCGCCGACGAAGCCTTGCTGGACGAAGTGACTGCGCTTGTGGAACGCCCGAATGTGCTGCTTGGCCAGTTTGAAGAAATCTATCTAGAAGTGCCGCAAGAATGCTTGATTTTGACCATGAAGGCGAATCAAAAATACTTTCCGCTGCTTGATGCCAATAACAAACTTACCAACAAGTTTTTAATTGTGTCTAACATTTCGCCAAAAGACCCAAGCGCTGTAATTCAAGGTAACGAGCGTGTGGTGCGCCCACGCTTGGCTGATGCTAAATTCTTCTTCGACCAAGACCGTAAAAAAACGCTGGAAAGTCGCATCGCTGGGTTGGATAAAGTGGTTTATCACAACAAATTAGGCAGCCAAGGCGAACGTACACAACGCGTGCGAGCCATTGCTAAAGCCATTGGCCAACAACTTGGCGGTGATACATTAGCTGCAAAAGCAGATCAAGCGGCAATGCTCGCCAAAGCAGATTTAGTCACTGATATGGTAGGTGAATTCCCCGAGTTACAAGGAATTATGGGGCGCTATTATGCGCAACATGAAAAATTAGACGATGATGTTGCTTATGCGATTGAAGACCATTACAAACCACGTTTTGCAGGCGATGAATTGCCGCGTAATGAAGTTGGCGTTGTTGTCGCATTGGCGGATAAACTGGAAACTTTAGTAGGTTTATTTGGTATCGGCGAAAAACCTACGGGTGATAAAGACCCATTTGCTTTAAGAAGGCATGCGTTAGGTGTGATTCGTATTTTGCTAGAGTCCAATTTGTCCGTCGACATCGATCAGTTGGTAGCTATGGCACGACATGGAATTGACACTATGGCTACTCTTGGTGAGGAGGAAGATAGTAATAGCCTAACTCTTTGGGGCACAGCTAGAGATAGCAGTGACATGCAAAGCATTCAGCTTAATCCAAACACTAAACAAAATTTGCTTGATTTCATCTTTGAGCGACTTACAAACAACCTTCAAGAACAAGGTTTCTCGGTTCATGAGGTAGAAGCTATTATTGCATTGCGCCCTAGACGTCTAGGTTATATTCCCAAGCGTTTGGAAGCTGTTCGAGAGTTCGCAAAACTCCCCGAAGCGCCCGCCCTCGCCGCTGCCAACAAGCGCGTGGGGAATATTCTGAAAAAAGTCGAAGGTGAAGTGAAGGCGGAAGTGAATGCCAGCTTGCTTCAAGAACCAGCTGAAAAGGCACTTGCAGCGGCGCTTGGCAATGTGAAACCGCAAGCGGATAAACTGTTCGAGAGCGGTGATTATACGGCTTCGCTGCAAGCATTGGCGGCGTTAAAAGCGCCTGTGGATGACTTTTTCGACAACGTGATGGTGAATGCTGAAGATGTGGATTTAAAAAACAATCGCTTAGCGTTGTTAAACCAATTGCACCAAGCCATGAACCGCGTGGCAGATTTATCCAAATTAGCGAACTAACGTGAAACTCGTCTACCTATGAAATTAGTTATTTTGGACCGCGACGGTGTCATCAACAAAGATTCCGTCAATTTCATCAAAAACCCGAA
>JANYCB010000014.1 GCA_025360485.1 Methylotenera sp.
GGTGTAGTTGTAGGGAATTTCGCGTAGGCGGGTAGCTGGGATTGGTTCAGCTTGAAGTATTTCGGCAGGAGTAGGCGCGTTCATTAAGGGCTGTAAGCTCTTAGCAAATTAAAGGCCAATTATATCATGCCGTAAGCCGCCTAATAACTGCGAGCGCGCTAGGGTTATTATGGGTTTAATCTAAGATTTTAATATAGGGGTTTTAAGTAAAAAGCGTTAAAATCAGACCATGTTAAAGTTAAAAAAATTAATTGTTCCGTTCGCCATTTTAGCATTGTTGGCATTTTTAGTATTTAACTTAACTAAACATCCGCAAGCACCCAATGTTACGTTTACCACCATTGCTGGCAAAAAAATCAACATGGCTGAGCTTAAAGGCAAAGTGGTATTAGTAAATTTTTGGTCAACCGACTGTACTGTCTGCGTGCGAGAAATGCCCAACTTAGTGAATACCTACAACACCTATAAAAACAAGGGGTTTGAAGTGATTGCTGTGGCCATGCCATATGATCCGCCGGCGCAAGTGCTTAATTATGCTACACAAAAAGCGTTGCCCTTCCCTGTTATGCATGATGGATTCGGTGAGATTACTGAACAATTTGGCGGCGTAAATTCTACACCTACCGCCTATATCTTTGACAAGCAGGGTAGGCAATTACAATACACCATTGGCAAGTTGGATTTCGACAAACTCAACCAGTTACTGGATAAGGAATTAATTTAATGTTGTGGGTAAAAGCCTTTCACATTATTTTTGTCACCAGTTGGTTTGCTGGCTTATTTTATCTACCACGCCTATTTGTCAATCACGCGATGACGACTGACCGCATCACATTAGAGCGCCTTGAGTTAATGGAACACAAACTATATCGCTTTATGTTGCCTTTGGCAGTACTAGCGTTGGTTTTTGGCTTGTGGTTATGGCTTGGATACGGCATTGCAGGTGCATGGCTACATGTCAAGCTGGTATTGGTTGCTGGCTTGGTTATTTATCACTTATATTGCGGTAGACTCTTACGTGATTTTAAAGCGGGTAAAAATACGCGTAGCCATGTGTGGTATCGCTGGTTTAACGAAATTCCTGTGATAGTATTATTCTTTGTAGTTATTTTGGTTGTAGTTAAACCTTTTTAAACATTGACTATCACACACTAATGGGTATTCTAAACTCAACATGGCTGATTAAAATGCTCGAGAAATCGAGCCAAACGCCCCATGGGCGCTTGTTAGGCTTGTTTGATATCTTAGAAGATTGGTTAGAAGCGCCTAGCATTCGTGAACAAATCGACTCGAAACTTACCGCTACCAGCCACGCACACCTCTTGCAAGACTTTTTAGCGCTAGAAGCCGCTAAAGCAGGTGCAGCGATGCCAGAAATGCTGGCAAGTCAGCTTTACTTTATGGCGGTTGCAGCTACTCAAGAAAAGCTACAGGCAAATAACCATGCTAGCTTAAGCCATGCAAAAAGCGCAGCCAAAGCCTTAATTGCCGCACAAACCAAAAAAGAATTTCATATTGCAAAATCGTCCGCTTATGCAATCGCTGCTAGCTTTTTTGGAATCTTAATTGTGGCTGGGTCTTTGTATATATTTAATCTTAATCATACCGCCGTAAAACAACTTGTCACCTTCCGGCCATTAAGTCCCGCTGTGTTAGAGACTTCCGAATTAACTGCCAGTCCGGAACAGACTGCCGCCTTAATGGCTCAAATTGAGCTGATGCGGCATGGTAACTGTCAGTTAATCGAAGCTATTCAATTGCCTGACAACCTAAAAGGTATTTATCTCAATATGGTAGTGAATGGGCAAGTTTCTACCAATCCGCGTGAACAACAAATTGCCATGGAACTCATTAAGAAAACGCGCTGTAACTATACGCCGATGCTCATGGCAAACTCAAAAGACTAGACTAAGGTTGCTAGCCTAACAAAATAACCTAGCAACATATCCTAGCATTACTCAGTAATTTTTTTCAAATTGTCTAAACCCCCACGATAAACAGCATGTATGGTTTTAGATGCCGCTTCATCATCTTGGCCGCTAGCAGGCGTTGCGGATAAATCTTTACGTTTAAAGTTTCCACTCCAAATTACTTCTGAGCTATCTGAATTGATTGGTTTAATTTGAATAGTAGATGCATACTGGCTCACTGGCAAAACCCCTTCGTTAATCACATAAGAGTAAGACATTCCTGCCGCACTATATGCAGTCAGTGTTTCTTTGATTGTGCCGCCATCTTGCAAGGTTAATAAGCGTACGGCTGCAGGCTGATTATTTGTGCCATTGGTTATTTCTGTTTTTGCTACTGCAGGATGCCACGCACCCAAATCCCCAAAATTATTTACTTTAGCCCATACTTTGCTTGCTGGCGCATTGATTGTTACTTTTTCTTCTACCGCTAAATTACCGGCGGTATTTTTACTAGCCCCGTGGCACAGGCGGTTAATAAAACAGTTGAGACTAAAATTGATACTTTCGCTAAATTTCCCATGACTCACTCCTAAATGATTAATGTTAACGGTATATACTATACAGTTCTGTATATTTTAATCATGACAATTTAAAAAGTAAAGTATTTTTTATATATTAAATATAGATAGTTAACTTTTTTACATAAATAATATTGTTATATAAATATTACTTGTAAGTATATTTGACATGCTAGATTAATCTCATGTTATACTAATAAGCATGAGTCCTTTAAAAGACCAAATATTGGTAGTGGCTACCGATTTATTTCATACTCGAGGCATTAACTCGACTGGTGTGGATACAATCGTTGCGGTGGCTGGCACTACTAAAATGACTTTATACAAATACTTTAATAGTAAAGAAGAACTCATTTTAGAAGTGTTACAAAAAAGCCAACAAGACTTTCAAAGCTGGCTAAATGAAAAACTTAATCTAAATAGCAAAAAACCTGCGGAAAAAATTCAACGATTTTTTGATTACATTGAAGAGTGGGTCAACTCCCCAGAGTTTATTGGCGTGGGCTTCATCAAAGCTTCTGCTGAATTCCCAAACGAAGAAAACCCGATTCATCAACTATCTTCACAACAATCGCGCGAATTTAGACAATTCATTGGGAAGCTAGCGAACGAAGCTAGTATTAAAGATGCAGACGGCTTAGCTTTGCAGCTTTCATTATTGTTTGAAGGCGCCGTGCAGGCCGAGCAAATGAAACGAGGCTCTGGAGCGATTAAATATGCCAAAAAAGCCGCCAAAATACTTATCGACGGTGCTATTAAGGGCTGATTTAAAGGCCGTTTATAAATTTTCTTGCAGTCTTAACTTGCTTTAAGCCGCCTAGTCGCAAGATAATATCGTTTTCTATTCAATCCCAAGAAAACAATAGCTCTCATGCAAACACTCATCTGCGGTTCGCTGGCTTTCGACACCATAATGGTGTTTCAAGATCAATTTAAAAATCATATTCTGCCAGATCAAATCCATAAATTAAGCGTAGCGTTTTATGTGCCAGAAATGCGGCGTGAATTTGGTGGCACCGCGGGCAATATTGCTTACAATATGCAACTGCTTGAGGGCAAACCACTCATTATGGCCACCGTAGGTGAAGACTTCAGTACATATACTAAGTGGTTGGAACAAAACAACTTAATTACAACGCACATTAAACATATTGCCAATAGTTTTACAGCGCAAGCCTTTATTACAACCGATTTGGACGATAATCAAATCACCGCATTTCATCCGGGCGCGATGGTGGAATCGCATCAAAATAGCGTAAATAACGCCGCTAATATTAGCCTAGCGATTATTGCTCCAGATGGTCGCGATGGCATGTTTCAACATGCAAAGGAATGTTTTGATGCTGGCATTCCATTTCTGTTTGACCCTGGCCAAGGCTTGCCGATGTTCAATGGTGAAGAGTTGCTGCATTTTATTGAAATGGCGACTTATTTAGCCGTGAACGATTATGAATCACAAGTAATCCAAGATAAGACTGGATTAAATTTAGAGCAGCTCGCGAGTAAAGTAGAAGCTCTTATTGTGACTTTAGGAGGACAAGGCTCGCACATTTACGCCGATGGTCAACGTTTTGAGATTCCATGCGTTAAAGCTGACAAGATTGTGGACCCAACTGGTTGCGGTGACGCATACCGCGCGGGTTTGCTATATGGCATTGCGAATGGCTGGAATTGGCTAACCTGCGGACGATTGGCCTCTACTATGGGCGCAATTAAAATTGCCAGTCGTGGTGGACAAAACCACAAACCTACGCGTGCAGAAATTGAAAACATTTACAGCCATGCGCTTGTCCAACAAGTCGCAGCTGAAGAGAAACTGGCTTAATAGCTAAAATTTAAGGAGCAAGTGATGAAATTTTCGAAACTTATACTAGTCGCAACTTTATCAGTGTTAGTGGCGGCGTGCGCTAGCTCAAACTCCGGCAGCGTTTATAGTCGCGATGACGCGCGTAAAGTACAAACTGTGAAAACCGGTGTGGTAGAAAGCGTACGCTCAGTAAAATTAGAAGGTACAAAATCACCCGTTGGCACCATTGCAGGCGGTGCGATTGGCGGTGTTGCAGGCGGCACTATTGGGCATGGCGCTGGTAGCACTTTAGGCGCAATAATCGGTGCAGTTGCGGGTGGCATTGCTGGCTCTGCAGTAGAAGAAGGTGTTACACGTAAAGATGCACTAGAAATTACTGTTAAGCTTGATGGCGGCTCGATGATTGCTATTGTACAAGAAGCCGACGAGCAATTTCATGCTGGTGAAAAAGTGCGCATCGTAGAAAATGGCGAGACCTCTCGTGTCACACATTAATTAAGAATCAATAGTAATTGTCATCAATTAGTCACCTAGCTTTCACTATTTATTCACATTAACTGCATAACATCTCTCAAATTCATTGGAGAGATGTTATGCAGAACAAGCCTTCACTTAATCAACCATCTTTATTGCAGCCATTTACTGCGCTGCAATTAAACTTACCTACAAGTCACCAACAAAAAGGACTTAGCGCTAGTATTGCACGTAGCCCTACTGAGGTAGCCGAAGCGCAACGCTTACGCTACAAAGTATTTGCTGATGAAATGGGTGCGCACCTCTCTGGCAAGGGTGGATTAGACATTGACGGATTTGATGAGTATTGCGATCACCTTTTGGTGCGCGATACGGAAACTAGCCAAGTAATTGGCACTTACCGTATTTTGAGTCCTCATCAAGCACTTGAGGCTGGCGGTTATTACTCTGCAGGTGAATTTGATTTAAGTCGCCTGTCACACCTATTTAAAAGCACGGTTGAACTTGGTCGCGCTTGTGTACATCAAAACTACCGCGATGGCGGCACTATTACTATGCTCTGGGCGGGTTTAGCCAATTACATGCAGATGCATCACTACGAGTACATGATAGGCTGCGCGAGCATTCCTATTCACGATGGTGGCCATATGGCCGCAAGTTTGTATCACAGATTAAAAGATGATTACTTATCTCCACCAGAATACCGTGTGTTTCCTCATAATCCGTTACCTATTGGTTCACTCAATAAAGAGATGCAAGTGGTATGCCCACCATTAATTAAGGGTTATATGCGGCTTGGCGCCTATATTTGTGGCGAACCCGCTTGGGATGCCTATTTCAATTCGGCAGATATGCTGGTAATGTTACCCTTATCTAAAATTAATAGCCGATATGCATCGCATTTCTTAAAATAAATTTGCAGAAAACCCATTATTTCACGCGTATTTACCGCGTAATTCGCATTGCAATACACACTTTACTTGGTATCGTCATTTCCGCATTAGTATTACCACTGACTCATAAAAAAAATCGGCTAGGAATCACATATTGGTGGTGCAAGGCCTTGTTGCGGTGCTTCAACATCAAAGTGATTACATATGGTAAGTTGCCTGATGCCAGCACTACAAGCACCATGTTTATTGCCAATCATATTTCATGGGCAGATATTCACAGTATAAATAGCGTAATTCCGTTGCGCTTTATTGCTAAAATTGAAGTTAAAAGCTGGCCTGTGTTTGGTTATTTGGTGAGTAAGTCTGGTACTTTATTCATCAATAGAACCATACGCAAAGATGCTGCTCGCATTGTCGAAATTACGGCTGAAAGCCTGCTCGCAGGAGATAATGTTTGCCTTTTCCCAGAAGGCACTACCACTGAAGGCACGCACATTTTACCTTTTAAAAGCAGTATCATTCAAGCGGCAATCAATACCAATGCCACTATTTGGCCGGTAGCAATTTACTATCCCACTCTTGACGGGAGGCCTAACACGCAGATGGCATATGCAGGCGAAACCACCATGGCAGAATCAATGTCGCAAATATTAAATATTAAAAATCCTGTTATCCAGCTGCATTTTTTAACACCAATCTCTTGCGAAGGCCACAACAGACAAACCGCATCACAAGCTGCTTTTGATGCGATTTCAGCTAAATTGACCTTGCCAGCTGATCTCTCGCATCAGCGTTCACCTGAGTAATCGCCAGCGTTTCTAAACACAATGCAGTTAATTGCCCACCCCACAAGCAGCCTGTATCTAGGGCATGGATATTACCGCGCTGACGTAAACCCAGTGCAGACCAATGTCCGCATATAATTTGTGATGCTTGAGATTGCCTGGCTGGTGCATCGAACCATGGCATGTATCCTGCTGGTATATCTTGCAATTCCCCTTTAAATGCAAATTCCATTTCCCCAAGTGCCGTGCAAATTCGCATACGGGTCATGGCGTTGGTAATGGTGCGCTTCCTGTCATTACCTGTCAGATTAATATTCCATTGATTTGGAAAATTTCCATACATATTCGCTAAAAAACTGTGATAATCATCGGCTTGCAAAGCCGCTTCAATTTCACGAGCATAGCCAGCAGCCTCATCCACAGACCACTGTGGCAACAAGCCCGCATGCACCATTACATATTCATTCTCTACATGTATTAACGGTTGATGTCTTAGCCAAGTAAACAATGTATCACCGTCAGGCGCGTCAATAGTGGTTTGCAAGGTATCGCATTTATGCGCTAACTTCAAATTATGCACGACCGCAAGGGCGTGTAAATCGTGGTTCCCCAACACCACTTTAATGGATTGTTGATGTTGATAACACCAACGTAATACTTCTAACGAGCCGCTACCTCGATTGATTAAATCGCCAACCAGCCAGAGTTTATCGCTCTTTTCATCAAATTGTAGACGCGCCAAAAGTGCGGTAAATGCGTGGAAGCAGCCCTGAATATCGCCTATTGCGTATGTTGCCATAATTGCTTGATTATACTTATAAATGTGTGCCAATAAAAAAGCCGCTTAATTTAATTAAGCGGCTTAAATAGATTAATTACAATTATTTTTTAGCTAACTTAGCAGGGTCAAAATTAGCGCCCGCCTGATTTGCCATATTGGCCACCGCCCCAGCAATTTCAGCATCGCTTAAATCTGGGTTGCCGCCTCGTGCAGGCATCGTACGAATACCAGCCTGTGCATGTTGTACCAATGTTTCATAGCCCTGTGCAATGCGTGGACCCCATTGCGTTTTATCACCAATCTTAGGTGCATTCATCAAGCCTGCAGCATGGCACATAGCACACACCGCTTTTACAACCTCTTCACCACTTTTATCTACATGCGCGACGCTCGCAGCTGCCACTTCAACAGTGGCTATCGGCTTAATGTTATCTTCCACATTGGCAACCACTGGCACTGGGTCTTCGCCAGCAGGTTTTGCTAGCAGCAAAGAAACCACTACTGTAGCGACTAAAATAAGGCCTAAAATAATCACCATAGGCTGTAAAGTGCTCGGGCTTACATGCTCTTCGTCGTGATTGCTCATTGCTGTGCTCCTAAATATAAATAAAAATTATCTTGATGTAAGCTGCTTTGCTATAATGCGCCATCACTTAAGTGAATATAAAGCGCCCGTAGCTCAGCTGGATAGAGTGTTGGTTTCCGAAGCCAAAGGTCGTGGGTTCGACTCCCGCCGGGCGCGCCAAATTAAATAGTGAGTTACAGCCTAAACAACCAGTAGTGATCAACCAACAAAGCTGCAAACAATAATGTTAAATACAAAATAGAGAATTTGAACATGCTGCGAGCTAAATCATCAGAATATTTGCGATATAAACCAATAGCGTAAGCCATAAATACGCCATCTAGTATCAGCACCAAGGCTAAATAAATAAACCCGCTCATGCGCAAGGCAAAAGGCATTAAAGTGACGGCAGTCAAAATAATAGTGTAAAGCAGTATTTGCAGGCGCGTATATTCCTCGCCATGCGTCACTGGCAACATAGGCAAGCCAGATTTAGCGTATTCTTCGCGACGATACAACGCGAGTGCCCAAAAGTGGGGTGGCGTCCATGCAAAAATAATCAGCACTAAAATCCAAGCTTCTGGGGATACTGACCCTGTAACTGCAGCCCAGCCTAGTGCGGGCGGCATGGCGCCAGATAAGCCACCAATGACGATATTAAGTGGTGTCGCTGGTTTTAGAAAAATAGTGTAAATGATTGCATAACCCACAAAAGTCGCGAGTGTGAGCCACATGGTCAGAGGATTTACAAAGACATACAAAATGCCCAAACCTATGCATGCCATAATGGTTGCAAATATAAACGTTTGCTTTGAAGTCACTTGTCCCGTCGGCAATGGACGGCCACGTGTGCGTGCCATTTTGGCGTCGATAGCTTGTTCTACTAAACAATTAAACGCAGCAGCAGCACCTGAAGCCATGCCAATGCCTATAGTTGCGGCTAATAGTATATTGAGTGGCACCATGCTGGGCGTGGCGAGGAACATGCCAATCATCGCTGTGAACACTATTAATAGCGTCACGCGTGGTTTGCACAAGGCTAGAAAATTTTGAAAACTCGACCTAGCGTTTGGAAAATTGATTTCAGAAACAGCACTCATAAAATTTCCTCTTTTTATAGCCTACTAGCGCTTCAACTCAGTAATTTTAGAGTTGAGCACAACCACGGTTATCAATAACAATGCTGCGCCCATATTATGCCCTACTGCCAGCACAAGTGGAAGATGCAACAACAAATTCGCTACACCTAGGCCAACTTGTAATACTAATAATCCAAGCAAAAAATGCGCTATTTGCTTCAATTGCGGTTGATTGCGTAAACACAAACCAAGCAAACCCAAGTAAATAAAGGTGACTAATGCGCCCACGCGGTGGGTCCATTGTATGGCCGTGTAGGCAGATAGCTGTAAAGCCTTACCCGTTGCATCTTGCCCCAATTCGCGGATCCAGTGAAATGCGTTAGAAAAATCCATCTCAGGAAACCAAACCCCATGACAAGTAGGAAAATCTGTACAAGCAAGAGCGGCGTAATTCGTACTAGTCCAGCCCCCTAAAAATATCTGCACAAATAAAGCCACCAGCGCTCCATGCACCCAAAAACGTAAGCTTTTTGATTGCATTACTCTTGTTGGTATCATCCCCAAGTGGCGATGTGCAATCCAGGTTAATAGTGCAAGTGTGCTCATACCACCTATCAAGTGCGCCGTAACCACGGCAGGCTTTAATAACAATGTAACCGTCCACATACCAAGCGCTGCTTGAAATACTATTAATACTAACAATAGTGTTGGCAACCAGGCAGAGACCTTAATTTCTCTGCGCGCCAGCCAGCCTAATACAAAAATCGCCAACACTAGTAAACCCAAAGTGCCTGCGAAGTAACGGTGAATCATCTCTTTCCAAGCTTTATGGGTTTCCATCGGTTTATCTGGAAAAGCAGTTTGTGCATGCTGAATGGCTGATTCACTTTGCGGCACGCTAAGACTTCCATAACAACCTGGCCAATCTGGGCAACCCAAACCAGCATCAGATAATCGCACAAATGCGCCTAGCACCACTACACACAATGCTAACAGTGCTGCCATTAACACCAACTTATCAAATACGCGCATGTTTTTTTATCCTGCCCATGAGTTTTTTAACAGTTTCTTTAAATCAGTTTGCATGCCTTTTGGGTTCATGTCTGCTGGGTAACTCATCATTAGATTTCCAAGCGGATCGACCAAGTACACACGCCCTTTAGCCACATTAAATTCACTCGCAAACTTCACTGTTTCAACATCTGCGCCTGCCAATATCACTAAATCAGGATACTGCTTTTGCAAGCCGATATAAGTATCATTCTTAGATTCTGTCGGCACCAATAATATACGCTGCACGCGATGAGCGTCTTTGTCTAGGGATGTGTGTACTTGCTTTAGCAAATGCACTTGCGCTTCGCAAGGTTCAGCGCACTCTGAGTCATCAACCATTACGATAGTCCACTTTTTAAGCCACTGCTGCGCTTTAAATTCTTTGCCTTGAGCATCGTGTAACATAGGAAACTGCAAAGCAAGTGGCGGATTTACAAGCGTGCCATAACTGTGGCTAGCAGGATGCACGTTCAACAAATGCATCGTTTTGGCTACGGTAAATGGCAAAACAAATATCACCGCCAGCAAAAGTAATATTTTTCTACCACTACTTTTATCTGGCGGTCTCTTTATATTATTTAAATTTACACCGCTTGATTCTGACATTTTTTAAAGTTCAACTTTCTTCACATTCAACACAATAAATATCACTAACAACGTCAGCGCAAAACCAAACCACTGGTAGGCATAACCTAAGTGCATACTCACGCGCTCACCTGGTGGCGGCCAGTTTCTAACAAAACCGCCAGCATTGCTATTCGCATCAAGCCTCACCACAAAAGGTTGTACAGCAAATGGTACCGACTTTGCATAACGCGCCATATCCAAATTCTGCCAAACTTGCTGCCACTTTCCATCAGTCGCTGGAGGCGCTTCTAGCGTAAAAAATTTATTCGTGGGTAAACCAATATCGCCCTCAATTTCTTGTCTGCCCTGCGGGGTAATAACCACGGGTACTTTGTGTTCCGTCGTCCCCAAGCGTTCCGTGGTGCCAGGTACCCAACCTCTATTGATTAGGACATAATTGCCACTACCTTCTACTTGCATGGGCGTTAACACATGGTAGCCTGCCACTGTGTTTTCCACCTGATTATCTAGCAACACTTGGTAGCGCGTATCGTAGGTGCCAGCAAACTTAACGCGCCGATAGCGCCAAGTTTCTAAATCCGCTATTTTATCAGGAAGTGCTACAGCTCGCTCGCCAAGTCGCGCCGTTAACTGTGTCTGAAGCGCTTGTTTTAACTCAGCTTTGTTGTATTGCCACAAGCCAGCTTTAATACAAAGCGTCATCATGACAAGGGTAACTAAGATCATGAATAAACTTGGGCGAAACGTGTATTTCACTAAATTTGTTTTCCTATTGTGCTGTAGCTCAGAATTGCAATCCTCCCAAATAAACCGCATAATCTCTTTGGTATTTCAACTTAAGGCGCAATATTTTGGTAAAAATTCTCATCATTATTACACTGGTACTTATTGCAGGCAGTCTGTTTTCTGCGTTGTACTATCTGATGAAAGGCGATACCAGCGAGCGCACAGTAAAGGCACTGACATGGCGTATTTCATTATCGCTTGTGCTGTTTCTTCTTATTATGCTGGCATTTTCTACGGGTATTATTGGCCCACCAAACCCACGTCCATAAGACTTAGCTTAGCTTAACTTAATTTACCTTAGCGTCACCCGAAACGCTTGCCGCCAGCCCTGCCTTATCTGCGCTAGGCACGCCATTATAAAACGCATAAGACAAGTTAACCTCATTAATATCACTTGGCAAATCAGGTTTAACGTAAAACATTACTGGCATTACCCTAGTCTCGCCAGATTTCAAAGTCTGCTGCTTAAAGCAAAAGCATTCAATTTTTTTGAAGTAAAGCGTGGCTAATTCTGGCGTAATACTAGGCACAGCAACCCCCAGCTGACTATCGGGCGCATTGTTTGTTGCTGTATAGCTGGTCAAAGTGATCTCACCCGGATGCACGCGCATACTGATTTGTTTTGGCTTAAAACTCCAACCCAATCCAGGCATGGTATTGCCCATAAACATCACAGTCACCCAGCGTGTTTTATCAATTTTTATGGTTTTATCAAACGCAGTTGCAGTACTATCTGCTCGTCCATTCAGTGCAAATTTTTTGCACATCACGTCATAAATAGGTGCAATAGCAAAACCAAATAGCAAGCCAGAAAGTACGATTAGGCTTAGCTTCCAAGCCAAGCGCTTATTTAAGGTCGACTTTCCATTACCTGTATTTTCATTACTGGAGTTCATTCGCTCACTACCAATTTGGTTAATTAAAATAAATAGAAGCTACGTAGAATATTATTGCCAAGATGCCAATTGTCCATCCGACCAATAAATTTTTACGACGTTGTTTTTCTTTATCCTGTTCCATATGCCCTCTTCTTTAATTTCTATAGAACGAACCCGTTCTTTTCTCTAATTGCTCAGCCAGCGATTCGCGCTGCTTTCTGGTTAAGTAACGACCAACTTCAATTTCCCTGCCATGTGAAAGCAGTCCTAAGCGCAGCTCCCCATTTGGCAACTCATGCCGCGCTACCTTAACCCAATAAGGATTGATGATTTGCTGACTTTTATGCTGTCCAGTACATCGCTCAACTACCAAATTATTTGCGTCGATACTGATACTTTCATAATCACTTTCGTGACTGTTGACATGATAAAAAGCAAATCCAAGTGCAAAAATTTCCAAACCCACAAATGGCAAAACTAACCAAGCCCCAATCAGGGCAAACCCAATTGCAATACAGCAGGGAATCACCGTCAACAACACTACCACCTTTGTCTTGCCCCTAGCACTCAATGAGCAATTGGGTTTGAAGGTGACCTGATAGCTATTACATGAGTCTACATCCAGCACTTGCATCATCTCTCCGTATTGGATTTATGATTGTTTTAATGTAAATAAATTCACTAATTGTCTATTACACAAAAATAAACGCCACAAGGATAACCTTGCGGCGCTTTATAAACCTAAGCTAAAACTAAAGCCAGTACACGAATATGAACAAGAATAACCAAACCACGTCCACAAAGTGCCAATACCATGCAACGGCTTCAAAACCAAAGTGATTGTGTGAATCAAAATGACCCTTTAACACGCGAAACAGAATGATGGTTAACATAATCGCACCCATGGTCACATGCAAACCGTGAAAACCAGTCAACATATAGAATGTAGCACCGTAGATACCAGATTTAATTGTGAATGGAGCATCTGCGTACTCGGTTGCTTGTAGCGCCAAGAAAGCTACCCCTAATGCAATCGTTAACACCAAACCAATAATGATTTGTTTACGATTGTTTTTCATCAATCCCCAATGCGCCCATGTCAACGTTACGCCTGAAGTTAATAATAACAAAGTATTGATTGCAGGAAGTCCCCATGGTTTCATGGAGCCTTCTAGCTTAAGGCTAGGTCCAGCTGATGGCCAAGCTGCCGTAAAGTTCTGCCATACCATATGAGCACCAGTCAAACCATGGGTATCAGCCAACCAATGTAAAGACACATTACGCGCGTAGAACAAAGCACCGAAGAAACCAAAGAAGAACATCACTTCAGAGAATATGAACCAACCCATACCCCAACGGAATGATTTATCCACTTGCTTGTTATAAAAGCTACTTACGCTTTCTTTCACAACCTCACTAAACCAGCCAAATAACAAGTACGCAAGCGTTAAGCCGCCAGCAATCATTAGCGGCTTACCAAGCGCGATTTTGTTTAGCACCATAGAGAAGCCACCAGCCAATAAAAACAAGGCAATCGATGCAATTAGTGGCCAAAAAGATGGGGCTGGCAAGTAATAATTTTTTGTATTTTGACTCATGTTTGCTCCTATTTAATTTTATCTGTCTAGTTCAGCTTATTTTAAAACTGGTGGAGTTTCAAAGGTATGGAATGGTGCTGGTGAAGGCACTGTCCACTCAAGGCCATGTGCGCCTTCCCATGGACTATTGCCTGCTTTTGCGCCACCGCGTATGCATTTAATCACCACATACAAGAACAATAATTGACTCAAGCCTAGTGCGAATGCGCCCAGCGATGAAATCATATTGAACTCAGCAAATTGTTGTGAGTAATCAGGAATACGACGTGGCATACCCGCTAAACCAGTGAAGTGCATAGGGAAGAAGGTAATATTAAAGGCAATTGTCGTCAACCAGAAATGCCATTTACCTAGTGTTTCGTCATACATATGACCAGTCCATTTTGGAATCCAGTAGTACACGCCGCCCATAATAGACATGGCCGCACCTGAGAACAACACATAATGGAAGTGAGCAACTACATAATAAGTATCTTGCAGTTGAATATCTACTGGAAGAATTGCGCATACCAAGCCGCTAAAGCCACCGATAGTGAACAAGAACACCACGGCCACAGCAAACAACATTGGCGTTTCGAAAGTCATCGAACCTTTCCACATTGTTGCCAACCAGTTAAATACTTTCACACCTGTTGGAATGGAAATTAGCATAGTGCTGTACATAAAGAACAGCTGGCCTGCAACAGGCATCCCAGTTGTAAACATATGGTGTGCCCAAACTACGAACGACAACACAGCAATAGCAGCCGTTGCATACACCATTGAAGCGTAGCCAAATAATGGTTTACGTGCAAAGGTTGGGATAATAGTTGAGAGGATGCCGAATGCAGGCAAAATCATAATGTAAACTTCTGGGTGACCAAAGAACCAGAACACGTGTTGGAACAACACAGGGTCACCACCACCAGCCGCATTGAAGAAGTGCGTACCGAAATGACGATCAGTAATTAGCATCGTTAATGCGCCTGCAAGTACTGGCATTGCAGCAATCAATAGATATGCGGTAATCAACCATGTCCATAC
>JANYCB010000081.1 GCA_025360485.1 Methylotenera sp.
GCCACGTTTTACAGTACAACAACTTTATATTGGCGGCCGTTTGGTCGACGCTACCAGTGGTAAAACTTTTTCCACCATTAACCCAGCCAATGGCGAAGTATTGGCTGAGGTGCAGGCTGCAAGTCGCGCTGATGTTGATATTGCGGTTAAATCCGCACAAGCTGGTCAGCAAATATGGGCAGCAATGACGGCAATTCAACGCTCACGTATTTTGCGCCGTGCAGTTGAAATATTAAGACAAAGAAACGATGCGTTGGCTGAACTGGAAAGCTTAGACACGGGCAAACCGCTATCAGAAACGCGTTACGTCGATATTGTCACTGGTGCAGACGTATTGGAATATTATGCTGGCTTAGTGCCGGCGCTGGAAGGTCAGCAAATCCCCTTACGCGAGACCTCATTTGTGTATACGCGCCGCGAGCCATTAGGCGTCGTCGCAGGCGTTGGCGCGTGGAATTACCCGATTCAAATTGCTTTGTGGAAATCCGCGCCAGCCCTGGCCGCTGGCAATGCCATGATTTTCAAACCGAGTGAAATCACGCCATTATCATGTTTGAAACTTGCCGAAATTTATACCGAAGCGGGTTTGCCCCATGGCGTGTTTAACGTACTCAATGGTGCAGGGCATGAAGTTGGCGCTTGGCTCACCGAGCATGCAGGCATAGAGAAAATATCTTTTACCGGCGGCACGGTCACAGGTAAAAAAGTGATGGCTGCGGCCTCAAGTTCCACATTAAAAGATGTGACGATGGAGCTAGGTGGAAAATCGCCCTTAATTATCTTTCCAGACGCAAACTTAGACCGCGCGGCAGATGTGGCGATGATGGCAAATTTTTACAGTTCGGGACAAGTGTGCACCAATGGCACGCGCGTGTTCGTGCATCGCAGCCAATTAAAAGCCTTTGAGCAAAAAATTGTTGAGCGTGTAAATCGTATTCGTATTGGCGACCCAATGGACGAAAACACCAACTTTGGGCCATTGGTTAGCGCAGCTCACATGCAAAATGTGCTGCGTTATATTGAATTAGGTCGCTCGGAAGGCGCGCAGATATTGGCTGGTGGAGCACGTATTTTAGAAGCTAACTATGCCAAAGGCAATTATGTACAGCCTACAGTTTTTAGCGATTGCACTGACGATATGACGATTGTGCGCGAAGAGATTTTTGGCCCAGTGATGAGCATACTCACGTACGATGAAGAAGATGAAGTGATTCACCGTGCCAATGATACCCACTATGGCTTGGCTGCCGGCGTGTTGACTGAGGATTTAAGCCGCGCGCATCGCGTGATTCACCAATTGCAAGCAGGTATTTGCTGGATCAACACTTGGGGGGAATCACCCGCAGAAATGCCCGTTGGCGGCTACAAGCAATCTGGCGTGGGACGTGAAAATGGCTTAATGACGCTGCAAAATTACACCTGCGTAAAATCTATTCAAGTCGAATTAAATGGCTATACATCAGTATTTTAGACCATGAGTAAAAATCAAGAATTCGATTACATTATTATTGGCGCAGGCTCTGCAGGCAATGTGCTAGCCACGCGCCTGACCGAGGATGCCGACGTAACGGTATTGTTGCTAGAGGCGGGCGGACCAGATTATCGCTTCGATTTTCGCACTCAAATGCCTGCGGCATTAGCGTATCCGTTGCAAGGCCGCCGTTACAATTGGGCGTACCTTACCGACCCAGAACCTAATATGAACAACCGCCGCATGGAATGTGGCCGCGGTAAAGGTTTAGGCGGCTCATCACTCATCAATGGCATGTGTTATATACGCGGCAATGCGCTGGATTATGACGGTTGGGCGGTTAGAAAAGGCTTAGAAAATTGGTCTTATTTTGATTGTTTGCCGTATTTTAAAAAAGCTGAATCGCGTGACATAGGGGCGAACGATTACCATGGTGATAGCGGCCCTGCCAGCGTCACCACGCCCAAAAATGGCAATAATGTGCTGTATCACGCTTTTATCGAGGCGGGAGTACAAGCGGGTTATAGGCGAACAGAAGATTTGAATGGTTTTAGCCAAGAAGGTTTCGGCCCGATGGATAGAAGTACCACGCCCAATGGTCGTCGTGCCAGCACGGCGCGCGGTTATTTGGATATGGCTAAAGCACGGGCGAACTTGACCATTGTGACGCACGCAGTAACAGACCGCATTTTGTTTGCGGGTAGGCGAGCGGTTGGTGTGGATTATTTGCAGGGCAAAACTAGTTTAAAAGCATACGCGAAGTGCGAAATATTGTTGTGTAGCGGTGCGATTGCCTCGCCGCAGATTTTACAGCGCTCTGGCGTTGCGGCGGCGGCATTGTTGCGTGAGCTGGATATTCCATTAGTGCATGATTTGCCAGGCGTGGGTGCTAATTTGCAAGATCACATGGAAATTTATCAGCAGTACGAATGCAAACAACCTGTATCCATTGCACCCTCACTTAAATTACATAATCAAGCTTTAATCGGTGCCGAATGGCTGTTTTTTGGCACAGGCATTGGCGCGAGCAATCAGTTTGAGGCAGGCGGGTTTATTCGCAGTGACGATAGTTTTGCTTGGCCAAATATTCAGTATCATTTTTTGCCAATTGCGGTGAATTACAATGGCAGCAACCCCATAAAAGTACATAGTTTTCAAGCACATATGGGCTCAATGCGCTCACATAGTCGCGGGCGAGTTCGATTAAAGTCTAAAAATCCGCATGACCATCCGAGTATTTTGTTTAACTATATGTCGCATGAAGAAGATTGGCGCGAATTTCGCGCGGGTATTCGTATCACGCGCAATATCGTGCAGCAATCTGCCCTTGCACCGTATTTAGGTAATGAAATTTCGCCCAGTGAAAAGGTGCAAACCGATGCCGAGATTGATGCGTTTGTACGCGCACACGGTGAAACTTCCTATCATCCGTCGTGTTCTTGCGCGATGGGATATGGCGACATGGCGGTGGTGGATAACGCGGGTAAGGTACACGGTTTAGAAGGCCTGCGCGTGATAGATGCTTCGATTATGCCGAGAATTATCACAGGAAACCTGAATGCGCCAACCATCATGATGGCGGAAAAATTGGCCGATGTGATTCGCGGCCGCACGCCATTGCCAGCAGTAAAAGTGCCCGTTTATGTACACCAAGCGAGCCTTCACGCTAAAGCATGATTTTATCGACCAGCAGCTCGATCACGCATTCAATTGAAGTCGTAGAATTGCTAGGCGTGCTAGCGTTTGCGTTTACAGGCATTATCGAGGCGCGTAAAAAAGGCATGGATTTATTCGGCGTTTACACCGTGAGTATGATTGCGGCTTTTGGCGGCGGAACAATACGTGATTTATTAATCGGCAACTATCCCCTATATTGGATTACGCATTCTAGTTTTGCGCTCATGCTGCTAGGTTTTGCGCTTGCCTCATCTTTTTTAGGCACAGCGTTTTACGAGAATAAACAAGTCAACAACGCCTTTGAAGTGTTGGATACACTTGGTTTGGGTTTGTTTAGTACGGCTGGTGCCAGTATTGCACAACAGGCGGGTTGCGACTTTTATATCAGCCTGCTGCTAGGCGTAGCTACCGCTGTGTTTGGTGGCGTATTGCGCGATATTGTGTGTAACGAGATCCCCAAAGTATTTCGCCGAAACGAGCTGTATGCCACTTGTGCATTTGTGGGTAGTTTAGTATTTTTAGTCAGCTTACAATTTGGGCTAAATACTTTAGCAGCCATGCTCATTGGCGCGTTAGCAACTGTGCTGTTGCGATTGTTTTCAGTGAAATACAACATCAAACTGCCGTTTTAGGATTCTCGCCACTTGAGTAATAGCAACGCCAGCACTGCCAGCGCCGCCAATTGTTGCCAGAGCAAAGTCGCGCTGTTGCTGTGGCTCATCATAAAGCCAGTTGCTAGCGGCCCCAACGCAGATAACAAAGTGTAGGTGACAGAAACTTGCCGCATATTGTGCGTGAGCTCGGCCCCTGCGCTGTGCTGCGTGGCCCAAATAATGCCCAGCGTGAGCAAGCCGCCGGTAAATCCGCCAAATAAGAACATGGCGATTGCCAGTGGGTAAAACTGTGTGCCAAAAATAATGGTGAACATGGTGGTAGCAAACGCGACCAATCCACAAAGTTTGGTCGTCCAACGCACGCCTTTGTGATCGGCCAACCAGCCTATGGGGAACTGAAAAACCATTAAACCCACGCCTAGTATCGTCAACAACCATGCGGTTTCTCGACTTGTTAAGCCGATATCTGTGTTGTAAACGGGTAGTAGCGCAAATAGGCTGCCTTCTATCCAGCCGCCTAAGCCAGCAATCAGGCCGCCAAAACTGACGAACAGCATTGCGAAACTTAAAGCAGCGCCATTTTTCTTGACAGGTATGTAAGCAGCATCAATATTGACTGCAGGGATGCTCGCTGCAACAAATAATGGCGGAATGCTAGTAGCAATCATGCCTGCAGCCACCCAATAAGCATCTGGCTTGATTGCGCCAAGCGCTACGATAATCAGCGGCCCAATGATGGAAGCGAGCCCAATTAAAGTTTCATGAATGCCGACAATGCGACCGCGCGCATACGCCGGGGCGAGCCGATACAGCCAAGTTTCATTCGCTATCCAGCGCAAGCCTGTGCCGAAGCCAATCGCAGCGGCGGGCAGTGCCCACCAGTGCCACTCAATCACAGGTAGCAAGACAAAGCTGGCTACACCCATCACCAAGCCAATGATGACGGTGTTGCGATAGCCAAGCGTGCGCGTGATTTGCCCCGCAGCTAGCAAGCCAGCCAACATGCCTAGCCAAAATGTAGCACTGGTAAAGCCGATGAACGCAGGTGACGCTTTTTTGGCCTCTAGCGCAATCGGTAGCAGCATGCTGCCCATAGCAAATTGACCGATTTGCGAGAGCATGGAAACCGCGTTGAGCGCCACCATGCTTGCAAAGCGGCGGCTATCCGAGATGGCGAGTTCATGTTCTGACATGCGTTATTTCATGGTTGGCATGACGAATTCTGAACCCATATTTTTATTTGTAGCGGGCCAACGAGAAGTGGTAGTTTTAAGACGTGTATAAAAGCGCACGCCTTCCATGCCGTAAATATGATGGTCGCCAAACAGCGAGCGCTTCCAGCCGCCAAAGCTGTGGAAGGCAATCGGCACGGGGATTGCAACGTTGACACCGACCATGCCGACTTGCACGCGATTGGTAAATTCGCGCGCGGCTTCGCCGTCACGGGTGAAGATCGCGGTGCCGTTGCCAAATTCGTGGTCGTTCACTAATTGCAGCGCTTCGTCGAAGGTTTTTGCGCGCACGACCGACAACACAGGGCCAAAAATTTCTTCTTTATAAATACGCATATCTTTGGTGACATAATCAAACAAACATGGCGCTAAAAAGAAACCCTTTTCATGGCCTTTGTGGCTGTAGCCACGGCCATCTATCACTAGTTTCGCGCCTTCCGTGACACCTAAATCGACATAGCTTTTCACTTTATCGAAGTGTAGCGGTGTCACCAATGGCCCCATATCGGCCTTTTCGTTTAAACCTTGGTCAATGGTGATAGTTTTTACTTTTTCTTTAAGTTTTTCGACTAATTTATCGGCCACATCGCCCACAGTCACTGCGACTGAAATCGCCATGCAGCGCTCGCCTGCAGAGCCGTAACCAGCACCGATTAAGGCATCTGCGACTTGATCTAAATCTGCATCTGGCATCACGACCAAATGATTTTTAGCGCCACCCAATGCTTGCACGCGTTTGCCATTTTTGGTGCCAGTGTTGTAAATATATTCAGCAATCGGCGTAGAACCCACAAAACTAATCGCTTGCACGCGTTTGTCTGTCAGCAGCACATCGACGACTTCTTTATCGCCATTTATAATATTGAATACGCCAGCTGGCAAGCCTGCCTCGGCCAATAAATTGGCCAACATTAAACTTGCTGAAGGCGTCTTTTCGGATGGTTTCAGCACAAAGGTATTGCCGGTCGCGAGTGCCATCGGAATCATCCACAGCGGTACCATGATAGGGAAATTAAATGGCGTAATACCTGCCACCACGCCTAGCGACTGGTGCATGCTGTAAGTATCAATGCCGGTGCCGACATTGTCGTTAAAATCGCCTTTCATCAGGTGTGGCATGCCGCAAGAAAACTCGACCACTTCAATGCCGCGTGTGACTTCGCCGCGCGCGTCAGAAATAGTTTTGCCGTGTTCTAGTGAAATGGCCTTGGCTAAATCGTTAGCATGCTCGTCTAACAATGCTTTGAACTTGAACATGATGCGAGCACGTCGCAATGCGGGTGTGGCAGACCAAGCGGGAAAGGCTGCTTGTGCAGCCGTGATGGCCGAGCCTGCTTCATCGGCCGTCGCCATGGTAATCTGAGCTTGTACCTCGCCAGTGGCGGGGTTGTACACGTCACCTAAGCGCTTGCCAGTACCTGCAACATGTTTGCCGTTAATGTAGTGACCAATTTTATTCATTTTTTACTACTCCAGTATTTTATTAAATAGTAGCTTGCTGATGCAACGCCCATTGTTGTTCATTTTTAAGGTAATTGTTCGGGTTTAAACCTGCTTCACCCTGAGATGCAACATACTTAATCGCATCTGCAAGGGTATTAAAGATGCGGTCAATCTCATGTTTTTCGATAGTCAATGGGGGTGAAATGGCAATGATGTCGCCAGTGTAACGTACATGTAAACCCAGCTCGTAACATTTTAAATAGACGGCAAAGGCGAACGCTCCTGCCTTGGCTTCAAATTCAGTGCCCGCCACCAGCCCGATATTGCGAATATCTTTTACCATCGGCAAACCTTTCAAGCTGTGCGTGGCTTGTTCAAAATAGTCGCTCAAGCCTGCAGCGCGGTCTTCTAGCTTTTCGACCGCAAAAATATCTAGCGTGGCGATAGCCGCTGCGCAAGCAATGGGGATGGCGCTGTAGGTGTAGCCATGCAGCAACTCAATCGCGCCTTGTGGCGACTTTTGCATAAACGCATCATAAATTTCGCGCTTTACCGCTACCGCACCCATCGGCACGACGCCATTGCTGAGGCCTTTTGCACAGGTAATGATATCGGGAATAACATCAAAATAATCAGCGCCCCATTTAGTGCCAAGCCGCCCAAATCCAGTAATGACTTCATCAAATATCAGCAAAATACCGTGCTTAGTGCAGATTTCTCGTAAACGTTTTAAGTAGCCCGCTGGCGGTACAATGACACCTGCTGAGCCTTGCATTGGCTCAACAATGAGCGCAGCAATTGTAGACGGATCGTGCAAGGTCATAATACGTTGCTCAAACTCATTGGCCAGCGCTATGCCGCCATCCTCTGGCACGCCTTTGGTGAAGGCGTTAGTAGCAATATCTAATGGATGCCGAATATGGTCCACGCCGCTAAGCGCATTACCAAATGCTTTGCGATTGCCCGCGATGCCGCCAACCGAAATGCCGCCAAAATTCACGCCGTGATAACCTCGCTCACGGCCAATCAACTTATTTCGTAGGGGATTGCCACAAACGCGATGGTAGGCCAGCGCAATTTTAAGTGCGGTGTCGGCCGACTCAGAACCTGAATTAGTGAAAAATATTCTATCCAAACCTGCAGGCATATAATCTGCCAAACGTGATGCGGCTTCAAATGCCAGCGGATGACTGGTTTGGAAGGCGGGCGCGTAATCTAAGGTCAGTAACTGTTTGCCAACTGCTGTTGCAATCGCTTCTCGCCCATGCCCCGCGGGCACGCACCATAAGCCTGCTGTGCCATCCAGGATTTGCCTGTCATCCATAGAGGTGTAGTAGTTGCCTTTGGCAGCTTTAAATAGGCGTGGCATGGTTTTGAATTGTCGATTGGCGGTAAATGGCACCCAATAGTGTGATAAATCGGGCAATTTTACATTTTGTGCTTGAGACATGGATAATCCCTATAGTTAAATTTTTTATAAGTTTCAAGTGTTTAGCATCATGTGTCAATGCTGGTTTTTTAAATATTTAACTAGCTGATTTTATTGGTATTATATTTTTGTGTGTTATTGTATATTTAACACTTTAAACACCTTGAGACTTTATAATGGATATTGACGTAGGGTTAAGGCTAAAAATTGTGCGGTTACGGCATCAATTATCGCAACGCGCGCTGGCAAAAAAAGCAGGCGTCGCCAATGCCAGCATTTCTCTGATTGAATCTGGCAATACTAGTCCATCGGTGAGTGCGCTCAAGCGAATACTTGCAGGCATACCGATGACCTTGGCGGAGTTTTTCTCTGATGAATTACCTGGCATGCAAAGCGAAGTGTTTTATCGTGCGGAATCGCTTACCGAAATCAGTGGCGGAGAAGGTATTTCGTATCGTCAAATTGGTTCGGCCAAGGCTGGTCACGCGTTACAGATTTTATATGAAAGTTACAAAGTGGGCGCAGATACAGGCATGATAATGCTAGAGCATGAAGGCGAAGAGGGCGGTGTGATACTCACGGGCCGCTTAGAAGTGACTGTAGCAGAAGCTACGCGGGTATTGGGTGCTGGCGATGCTTATTATTTTAATAGTCGTCAGCCGCATCGCTTTAGAAATGCTGGTAATGAAGTTTGTACCTTGGTAAGCTCATGTAGTCCGCCCACATTTTAGTGTAGATATAAGGTGTGTTAACCCCTGTTATCCTCAAGCATTTCTACTTACAATTAGTTTATAGTCTTGTTGATAATTAAAAGGATATGTGATGAGACGTAAGTTGGTAGTAGCCAACCGCAAGATGAACGGGAATTTGTCTGGTAACAAAGTCTTTCTTGAAGCTTTGCTGGCAGGCACCTGTGATTATTCAAATGCCGATTATGTGGTGTGCGTTCCGCATCCTTACTTGTTTCAAGCAGAATCCATATTAAAAGGTAGCCCAATTGCGTGGGGTGGCCAAAATATGAGCCGTTATGAGTCTGGTGCTTACACGGGTTCTGTTTCGCCAAGCATGCTAGTTGAATTTGGTTGTGAATACGTGATTATTGGGCATTCAGAGCGGCGTCAACGTGGGCACGATACTGATCTTTCTACTGGTGAGCGCTTCGAAGCCGCCACCAAGGCAGGTTTGAAGCCCATTTTTTGTATGGGTGAAACCTTAGCAGAATATGAAGAAGGCATTACCGACATCGTTACCATTAGGCAACTCAATGCGGTGATACATGAGATTGGTGTACAAGGTTTGGCGAAAGGTGTGCTTGCTTATGAACCCGTGTGGGCGATTGGCACAGGGAAAGCGGCTTCGCCAGAGCATGCACAAAATGTGCTAAGTTTTTTGCGAGGACACATCGAAGTATTGGATGCGGAATTAGCTCAAAATATACGCATACTTTATGGGGGCAGCGTAAAAGCGGATAATGCCGAAAAGCTGTTTTCTATGCCTGATATTGATGGCGGTTTGGTGGGCGGCGCATCGCTCAATACGGAAGAATTTGTGTCCATATGTCAGGCAGCGGGCAGGATTTAGCCACCTAAATCAAACCCCATATGATTTGGTATCAGCCAATAACGTGGCGTCTAGCATATCTTGCGGCATCATGGCGCCTACACCAAAAGTATCAATATCACATTCATCAGCCATATCATCTGCGTTAGTTGCTTCATGCGCAGAAACAAAACCATGCAAGCTCGCAAGCAAATAATTATTTAATTTCATGGCCGTAATCCTTAGTAAGTTGTTTGAATATGCTTACTAAGCTATTACGACCGAATCATGGAAAAATTTAGGCTACAGACCTTGAAATCAATAAAATAAGTCAGGTCAGTTAATTATCGTATTTATATTAAGTTGAACTTATTCGTTTAAGTTTGAGTCGAATTTCGAGTTATATCGTCAATTAATTTTTAAAGAGAGATTACTATGAAAACAAAAAGTAACTTTGCAATGACTGTTGTGGCAGCAACACTAATCCTAAGTTTAAGTGCTTGCAGCAACCTGACTACCCGCAATAAAAACACGATTATTGGCGCCAGTATTGGCGCTGCAGCTGGTGCAGTGTTGACTGGTGGTAGTGGTATTGGCACTGCTGGTGGCGCAGCCATTGGCGGCGTCATTGGCCACCAAGTTGGTAAATACAAGTAATCTCGTCTATCAGGCGTATTTCCTAAATAAATACGCCTGATGGGTTTGTAGTACTATCAAGTCAGCCTCCTAAGATTTTAGAATCGAGATAAAAATGGTTATCAAAGATAGCCATTTTCGGCACAAATCGCTTATTCACAATAGTTTATTCTTAGAAAGTATTCAGGTTTTAATATTTAGTTAAGTTTTTGAAAGTTAAGCATAATGCGCTAATATGCAATGTATTATCGTTAAGGCTAAACTTTCAAAAACTTTAAATGCAATTAAAAGCCTATTTACCTCCTGCTTGGCAAGTAAAGTCTTTCTTTTCTAAATTAGCAGCTATTTCGCTGATATATTTTATCATCGCCTTTTTTGGCACTTATCTTTTAGTCTATATTGATGCCCCTAAGTTTTTTGAGTTTTCTGCGATAGTGATTGCAGCGATAGTAGCCATAAAATATGGCTGGGCGGGAGTCTTAGGCGCCTCACTAGGATCTTTATGTTTCCGGCTGCTAGATATGCCATGGGAAGTTGCGCTTTATTTCGCGCTGAGTGCTGGTTCTGCCGCTTTATTGTTCCGCTATTGCTTTAACTGGTTTCATCCCTCGGTTGTTGTTCTCAATCAAGTATCGAGTGTTGCCAGTTTTGCTTTAGTCGTCACACCAATCGTATGTGCGGTGCATACGGTTAGTTCACAATTAATTCTTCGAAAATATGGTTTGGTGGCATTAAATGGCATTACGCTTCCTCTGTTTAAATGGTGGCTCGATGAATTATTAATTGCCTATTTAACAGTTCCGCTAGCACTTTCGCTTTTTGCTAATAAAAAAACATATCTTACTACGCAAGAAAGAACTGAAATGCTAGCGCTATTACTTGGTATGGTAGCTGTCTCATTGTTAACCATACATTTTGGTCAGATGCTGGGTTTTACGGTAATTCTTATTTTGGTATTATTGGTATTTGTGTTGTGGGCAGCACTTCGATTTAGCAGTACAGTCGCACATTGGGCTATTTTTATAGCATCCATGTTAGTACTCATGACAGTAATTTTTGGCGACCACACTTTAAACCCAGAGCCTTATCAGCAGACACTGTTGTTGGTTAAAATTGGCCTCGCGGTGATGATTTTAGGTGGTTTATTTGTGGCGGCAGCGTTCGCGGAGCGTAATCACGTAGAGACCGAACTTAGCAAACTAGCAAACCATGACCCGCTCACTGGGTTGCCAAATAGAACTTATTTTCAAGATTTTGTGAATCACAGCTTATCTCGTGCGCAAAGACAAAAGCAACAGCTATACCTGCTCTTTATTGATTTAGATCGATTTAAGAAAATCAATGATTCACAAGGGCACGAGGTTGGTGATGCAGTGCTAAAAATCGTTGCCCGTAGGCTAGATAATCTGTTGCGTGCAGATGATTTTGTGGCGCGTCTTGGGGGCGATGAGTTTGCTGTGTTATATAGCCATCCAACTATCAATAAGGCGGCCAATAATCTGGCGAGAAAGATTATAAAAATAATTTCAGAGCCGTTTGAGATTGGTGACAGGAGTTATAGCGTTGGTGCTAGCATCGGGATTAGTGTTTACCCTGATGATACTGATGATGCAAATACTTTATTAAGGCAGGCAGATTTAGCCATGTATCAAGCAAAAAGCAAGCAAAGCGGTTTTGAATACTTTAGTGAAGAAATGAATACACTGGCACATGAACAATTGCAAATGGAAAACGGCTTAAGGCAAGCCCTAGAAGCCAAAGAGCTGATGTTAATGTATCAACCAAAACTTGATTTGCGTACAAATCAAGTGGTTGGATTAGAAGCGTTGGTGCGTTGGGTAACCAAAACTGGCAAGATGATTGGCCCCGATCAGTTTATTCCCATTGCAGAAGAAGCTGGTTTAATTATACCGATAGGGCGCTATGTTATTCAGGAAGCTTGTGCCCAATGGGTGAGATGGAATAAGGAAGGCCTAAATCCACCAGCAATTGCAGTTAATATTTCGCCGCGCCAATTTAGCGACTCATTTCTTATTAAAGACATCACTGAGACGATTAACTCAACGGGAATGGATCCTACTAAGCTGAATGTGGAAATTACAGAAAGTGCTACGATGGAAGATCCGGAGATGACCTTAGTGACACTGAAAAAAATGCATGAACTTAAGTTGCATTTATTTATTGATGATTTTGGTACTGGGCACTCTAATCTTGGTCAATTAAGGCATTTACCTATTGATGCGGTAAAAATCGATAAAGTATTTATTGATGATATTTTAACCAATGACGATGATGCTGAAATTGTGAATGCCATTATCAAATTAGCCCATGCTTTAAAGCTTCGTGTGGTATGCGAGGGCATTGAGTCAAAAGCCCAGCTCACATTATTAAGGGGTTTAGGATGCGACGAAATACAAGGCTATTTGATTTCTAAACCACTTATGTGCGATCAAGTGCGGGATTACTTCAATAAAGAATTGGCACTTTAGGATTAGCTGTTAGTTCCGCTATTTCATAGCTTCACCATCACATGACGTACAGCGCTGTAATCCTCAATCGCGTACATCGATAAATCTTTGCCGTAGCCAGATTTTTTCATGCCGCCATGTGGCATTTCGGTTGTCAGCATAAAGTGGGTATTAATCCAAGTACAGCCATATTGCAGCTCAGCAGCCACGCGCATGGCGCGTGAGACGTCACTTGTCCATACCGAGCTGGCAAGGCCGTATTCTGAATCATTTGCCCAACCCACTACTTGTTCTTCGTTATCAAAACGGGTGATTGAAACCACAGGGCCGAACACTTCTTTGCAGACAATTTCATCCGTTTGCTTGGCACCTGCAATAATGGTTGGCTCATAGAAAAAGCCACTGCCAGCGCGCATTTTGCCACCCGTGGTGACTTCGATATGTTTTTGTGTTCTAGCACGCTCTACAAAGCCGGCGACGCGCTCACGCTGACGTGCTGAAATGAGCGGTCCCATTTCAACATCATCTTCATTTTGTGTGCCAACTTTAATGCTGGATACGGCTGACGACAATTCCGCGGTTAATTTTTCATAGATTTTATTACCAGCATATATTCTGCAAGCAGCCGTACAATCCTGACCTGCATTGTAAAAACCAAAAGTGCGCACACCTTCTACTACAGAGGCGATATCTGCATCATCAAACACAATCACTGGTGCTTTGCCGCCTAATTCAAGGTGTGTGCGTTTAACGCTTTTAGCTGCGACATCCATGATTTTTTGGCCAGTTGAAATATCACCTGTAATCGAAATCATTTTAATTGCGGGCTGCGAAATCATCGGCGCACCGACTGATTCACCACGGCCGTTCAACACATTTACCACGCCAGCAGGGAAAATTTCAGCAATTAATTCAGCCAATTTAAGCGTCGTTAGAGGTGTCATTTCCGATGGCTTTAATACGACAGTATTGCCTGCAGCCAATGCGGGGCCTAGCTTCCAAGCTGCCATCATCAGTGGGTAATTCCACGGTGCGATGGAGGCAACCACACCGAGCGGATCACGCCGAATCATGCTGGTGTGGCCGGGTAAGTATTCACCTGCAAGGCTGCCTGTCATATTGCGCACCGCCCCTGCGAAAAAGCGGAACACGTCAGCAACAGCTGGCAATTCGTCATTCAGCGCTGCTAAGTAAGGTTTGCCGCAATTTAGTGATTCAAGCTCGGCAAGATCTTCAGCATTCGCATCTATCGCGTCAGCTAGCGCTAATAGCATGCCTGCACGCTCAGCAGGTGTAGTCTTTTTCCAAGTTTTAAAAGCATTTTCCGCCGCTATAACTGCCGCTTCAATCTGTGCCATTGAGGCTTCAGCTATTTGCGTAATTTCTGTCCCAGCAGATGGATTTAGTACACTGATCGGCGCACCTTCACCTTTTACAAATTTGCCGCTGATGAGCAATTGCGTTGGAATATTAAGCATTTTTATATCTTTCAAAAAATAATGATAGCATTAGTTTATATGCACCTGTAACAGATTTTCTAGTCTATTCCCCGCCGCTTGATGTTGCAATATTTCAAATATTTTTTCTGCAATTACGCTACCAGCTTCGATTGGCGGCAACCCACCAGAGTAAATATTTGAGAGTACGCTGTATTCATAATGCATTTCTGCGTTACCGCTAAATTTTGCGGCGGATTGTTGTGTCGCATTATCCGCAAGTCGATACGCAAAATAAGCCGACATACTGCGTGAAGCCAGCGCATCGCCTCCTGGTCGCTCGCCAATGAGTGTGACCACCAATTGCGCTTGCAACGCATCGCCGATGGATTCGGCTAATTTAACGCGACCAAATGGCGCCAAAATGGGTTGGCCTATTTTGAGTTTGCGGCTATTTAAGCCATCTAATAACACGGGCAATAATGCGGGAATATTATGATGCACCGCCTCCGCACTTAAGCCGTCAGAAATTACTATTTGCACGTCGCTATGCTCGGCTTTTAAGTTCGCCAAAATATTGTTTTCAAGCTTGGCGCCTAACTCAGCATCGTTTAAATATTCTGCCTTATTGTGCGCGTTGGTGTGTAGCTCGCGCAGTTTGATGTTGCCCAATTCGGTTGGTCGCAAATCGGCATAAATTGCTTCTCGACCAACGGCTTGATTGGCCTTGACCAACCTGGAAACCTTATTTGATGGGCGCGCGCCTGCATTTTCGAACCCATAAATGGCGGGAACAGATTCTTGCAGACGCTGAAACTCACTTTTTGACTGGCAAAAAATTTCAGGCTTACCCCAATTTTCGCCACGTAAAATATTGCCATCAGCATCTTCAATAAAAATGCCATGTGAAATTGCCCAGGTCAGAAATTCTGGTGCAGGCCGTAGATTATAAGTTTCGCGTAAGGTCTGATCATCATGGCCGCTGGTGTCGAAATAAGCCAGCATGCGGTCAGTGCCAAGATAAACATCCATAAAAAAGTTAGCGCCTGCTGCGGTGAGTAATTCGGTGGCCATTTGTTGGCCTTCCAAGGTCACCTTTGAATGTAAGGTATAGCAAGGCGCCATGCCCATGGCCAAGCCCATCAGCTTGCCCATAAAGTGATCTTGCAGACATGAATACATCATCTCATTATTATCCAAGTGCGTTTCTGGCCCTATAAAGCCAGTGACGTTATTGACCATAAATGGTGAATAGCGACGCGCTAAGCCATAACACAGTGCCTCTGTCGTGGTCATGTCCATGCCATCATGTTTGTTATAAGTAAGCTCACTGCCTTGACCTGTTTCGAAATACATAAAATTTTCGGCAATATCTCGCAGCGGACCATTTTTGCGCATGGTTTCATAAGCGTGGTCGAGCAATTCAACTGTGACATCAAATTCATCAGTGAGTGCGCGCTCCGTACCAGCTAAACTTTGAAACATAATCTCGACAGGCGCGCCTGCTTTCAGGCACTCTAGCTGGGTTTTAATGTGCGAAAGCACGCATATTTGGGTAGGTGCGCCTGTTTCCCGGCGGATTTTATCAAGATGATTTAAAGTACTACTAATATTCGCGACGTTATCAATGGCCGGATTCAAACCTAAAATTGCATCACCCGAACCCATACTTAAACCAGTGTAAAGTAGCATCGTGATGCCACTTAAATTATCAGTCGGATGATTGGGTTGTAGGCGCGAAGACAAGGTGCCCTGCAAGCCAACAACGGTGCGGGCCTTGGCAGTAGCACCATTTTTTAGTTTTTTTGCTAAATATACTAATTCATGTACATCTAATAGTTTGGTGAGTGCTGCGGCCATGACGCCAGTGAGCGCAGTACCGATTTCACGAATACGCGCTCCATTTGATTTTAGCAGTTCGTCTTTTAATTCGCCCAAAGTGAGGTGTGTGATTGTCGCAAAAATCGCCTGATTAATATCGTAATTGACTATCATGACGCTATCGATTTGGCCGTTAATATTAGTAAGCGGATTATCGTAAAAATGCTGTAGTGTTAAGCTGGAAAGCATGGCGCGCGCTGCTTCGCGCATAATTTCATCGGCTGCGGCAAGACCTGCTTTACGGTCGCCTGCTTTGCTAATATCGGCCGCACCAAGTACGTGCTTGAGATCTGTGAAAGTGAAGTTTCTATCGAGTAATGTGATGTTGTAAGGCAAAGAGGTACAAGGTTCTGGAACCTTAATTTGCTCAATTTTGTTTAAAGTTTTTTTTATCATTTTTTAGTGCATGCCGAAAAATGAAACCGGAATCATTTGCTGATTTAAACGGCCAATATGCACAAAATGCGCGTTACGTGGTGCCACCTCATCAATCACAATTAAATTGACCTTTGATTTCCCCCACTCGGAAACATAATTGCCTAAAGCCTTGCCAATATTGGTTTGCAGTAGGATGACTAATGGCTGATATTGAGGATATTCGCTGGTAGCTAAGCCATTTTTGATGTTTTGTGCGAGTAATTTTACTTGATTGGGCGTATCAATATTTGAGTCGAAAATTTGAACACAAGCACCATGTTGATGCTTGGCCGCTAGGACAAGTGCATTGTGCCATTGCTCGCTTGAGGCGTTAAGTGCCAGTTTGGCAATGATTGGCAAATCACGTAGCGGCAGGCAATCTGGCTTAGGCAAGTAAACGGTGTTGCCTGATATTTCGGTACTATGCAAAGTAAGCCCAACCACCGTGGCGCGGCCTTTGTGTTCCGGAACGCAAGTCTTTAAATTGGCTGAAAGTATGGGCGAATTTACAATTGCTTTTGCTAGGTCGATACCAAAATCACCAAAAAATGTAGTGCTCGGGAGTATATTGTCCGAGATGTATTGGTAAATTAACTCACCTACGCCGCCAGAAAAAGTAATGCTAGATTGCGCATTTGAAGCTAAGTGAATAGGTGCTTGACAGAGTTTATTTGCGATAGGTAATTTAAAAAAATCATGCTCACCTAAAACAATGGCTTCTAATGCGCTGACGTAAAAAGTGATTATTTTTTTGCATTCATCCGCACTCAATATTTCACCGATGCCTTTATGGATATTTAAGGCATCAAGCAAAGCCACACCATAGCTAGACATTGCGGTTATTTGATAGCTTCCAGGTGCAAATTGAAAATGCCGTGCACCAATAAAATAACAGCCCGTGTCTAGCACGTTGCCATTTAGGCCAAATGCTACGTTGGTTGTGCCGCCGCCAATGTCAAAGTTTAATATAGGCATGTCTGTATGGTAGCGACTTAGCGCAGAGCAACTGCCCATGAACGCGAGCCAGCTTTCTAAGCAAGGGTCGTCAGCTGTGGCGATGACGTTATCGCCCATGATACTTGTGATGAGCTGCGATAGTGCTTTGGCATTATCAGTTTGCGCCGCTAAGCCAGTAATCATGCTGCCGCCAGAAAATAGCATGTTTACTGAAACACCGCTTTGTTTCAGCCAGTGTTGAACTAACAAAGCAACCTCAGGTATGTTAATTGATTGTCCTATAAATGGCGTCAATACTGGCTCGCAGCGATACTCAATTTTAACTTCGCCAAGTTCTAAATGACCCGTTGTGCCTTGGCTAATTTGGGCGCTGGCCAGCAGCGCGCTGCTGGTGGTTGAGCCAAAATCTAAGCCCAATAGAGTGACACGTTCACCAAATCTGGAAGTGCTAGCTTTAGTTCTAAGCGCCTTATCAACTAGCGTATTCATTTTACTTACCGCTTCCCGCAATGCTTTCTGTACCGCGGGTTAAATAATGAGCGGCAATAATCGGTATTGCGGTAATCAGCATGACCATCATGGCGACGACATTGGTAATAGCCGCATCGCGCGGACGGGCGAGTTGGTTTAGCAACCAAATCGGTAGCGTGATTTCATGGCCAGCCGTGAAAATTGTCACAATCAATTCATCGAACGAAAGCGCGAATGCCAGCAACGCACCTGCTAGCAAGGCGGTAGCCAGTTGTGGCAAAATAATGCGGCGGAAAGTCATAAAGCCATCTGCACCTAAATCCATCGAGGCTTCTACCAAGCTATGTGGCATGCGCCTAAAACGTGCGACGACGTTGTTGTAAATCATCACCACGCAAAACGTGGCGTGGCTCACCACAATCGTCCAAAAGCCAGGGTCTATTTTCAGTATATTCATGGCGGAAAGTAGCGCAATCCCTGTAATGATTCCAGGTAGAGCGATAGGCAAAATCAACATCGTGGTAATCGCTTCTTTACCGAAAAAGTTGCGTCTATAAAGCGCGGCGGCGGCCATGGTGCCCATGACCAATGCTAGCAAGGTCGCTACGCTAGCCACTTTGAGCGATAGCGCAATAGCTGACATCACATCCTCACGTGCAAACGCAGCACTAAACCATTTGAGCGTTAAGTAAGTATTGTTGCCATCATGCGCGACAAAGGCATTGATTAAAATAAATACAATCGGAAAGTGCAAAAAGACAAGCCCGCCATAGGCAAGGGTTTTCAGCCATGTTGGTGACTGATCATTATTCGCTTTCGACTTAAAGCGCATCTTTATATTGGACTGCTTTATTTTATAAAGCATCGAAAGCTCCCGCACGTTTTGCCAAAGCCAAATAAATAAAAATTAACACTATTGGCACGACGGTAAATGCCGCCGCTAGCGGCATATTGCCAATCGAGCCTTGCATGGTATAGACCATCGTACCAATAAATAAGCCACTTGGGCCGATGAGTTGCGGAATAATATAATCGCCTAGTGTCAGCGAAAAGGTAAAAATTGAACCCGCAACCACACCCGGAAAAACTAACGGAAATAACACTTTACGAAAGGTTTGCGCTGGCCTTGCGCCTAAATCTGCTGAGGCTTGTAGTAAATTGGTAGGCACGCGCTCCAGTGCGGCTTGTATTGGCAAAATCATGAATGGCAGCCAGATGTAAGTGAACACCATAAAGCGGCCTAAATTGGAGGTTGCGAGCGTGTTGCCGCCAACTGCAGGTAATTGCAATACATGATTTAATGCAGACGACAATCCTAAGTGATTGATACCCCAGTATAAAATACCCTCTTGCGATAAAATCACCGTCCAAGCGTAGGTTTTAACAATATAGCTTGCCCACATCGGTAACATGACTGCAATGTAGAAAAATCCTCTTTCGGCACGGCTGCCGTAACGGGTCATGTAATAAGCAATAGGGAAGGCGATGCAAGCGCATGCAAGCGTCACAGTGATCGCCATACTCAGCGTGCGCAGGATGATATCAAGGTTAGTAGCGTCAAAAAGTGCGCGGTAATTATCTAAGGTTAAATCGTTTGAAACTGACATGCTAAAGCTATCAAACGTATAAAAACTTTGCCAAAGAAGTGCGAATAATGAGCCTAAATAAACCACGCCAAACCATAATAGCGGCGGGGTGAGCAGCAAGAATAGAAACAGATTATTTTTGCGATAAAGTGTATTACTTAGCCATCTTAATACTGGATTTGATGTTGTCGGAAGTAAGCTGGTTGCGTATTGCATATAAGGATAAAATTTACAGCATCACCATGCGACTTTGTGGCCAACATAATGTAAGTTTTTGGCCGATTTTAGGTAGTTGTGCTTCGGTATTTTCGGTGTTGGATAACACCATTGCTAAGAGTTGGCTATTAACGGCAACCTCGACTTTGCTGGTTGCGCCATGATATTGTATGTCCGCTACTTCACCAGTTACCTTCATGACGTTTTTTTGATTATCGTAAATATTGATATGTTCTGGACGAATCGAGAAAGGCTGATTGCTGTCCGTAATTTGCTGCGCAAGTTCGCTGCCAATAATATTCGAGGTACCTACAAAATCCGCCACAAAGCTGGTTTTTGGCAGAGAGTAAAGATTACGGGGGCTATCCACTTGTTCGATTCTGCCTCGATTAAACACTGCCACGCGATCCGACATCGAAAGTGCTTCGCCTTGATCGTGCGTGACGTAAATAAAGGTAATGCCGAGTTTTTTGTGTAGCGTTTTGAGTTCTAGCTGCATTTGCTCGCGTAGCTTTAAATCCAGCGCACCCAGTGGTTCATCCAGCAACAATACACGCGGTTGATTCACCAAAGCCCGCGCCAATGCGACGCGCTGGCGTTGTCCGCCCGAAAGTTCACCGGGTCTGCGTTTGCCATACTCTGCCAGCGCCACCTGCTCCAATGCTTGTTCAGCGCGCTTCAACGCTTCTGGTTTGGCGACACCTTTTACATGTAAACCATAGGCTACGTTGTCGAGCACATTCATATGGGGGAACAAGGCGTAATCTTGAAACACTGTGTTTACTTCGCGCTCGTACGGCGGCGTGCCAGCTGCTTCTTTACCAAAGATTTTTATACTGCCGAGACTTGGTTGCTCAAAGCCTGCGATCAAGCGTAAACAAGTGGTTTTGCCCGAGCCGCTTGGCCCGAGCATGGAGAAAAACTCACCTTCTGCGACGGATATTGTGACGTCATCGACTGCCTTTACTACCTTATCGCCAACCCCGTAATGGCGGCTGACCGCAGAGAACTCAACAGCAACAACCATAGGCCAGAACTAGCGTCCGCCCATGATGCTGATATAGTCTTTCGTCCAACGGCTATAGGGTACGCAGCCTTCTTTTAGTGAACACTTGGCTTGTGGTGTTCTCCAAAATTTAATCTCCGTGTAACGTGCGAATCCATTGTCACTACAGAAATCGCTGCCGCCAGGCGCTTTGGTTTTGCAAGCTGTTGGCACCACTGGGTTGGAGCCAAACCACTCAGCTACGCCAACTTGTGTGGCAGGTGCTAGCGAATGCTCTAGCCATTTGTAGGCACAATTGGGATGTTTTGCACCAGTCGCCATCATGGTAGTATCTGCCCAGCCAGTGGCGCCTTCTGCTGGAATGACAGACGCAATAGGTTGTTTATCTGTTTTTGAAGCATTGACTTGATATGGCCAAGCACCAGAAGCAACGACACCTTCTTTTTTGAAATCAGTCATTTGCACGGTGACGTCATGCCAATATCTGTGAGTCAAGGTTTTTTGTTGGCGCAGCAATTTCAACACGGCAGCGTATTGTTTTTCGTTGAGTTCATAAGGATCTTTAATGCCAAGCGCGGGGTTTTTTGTCATCAAATACAGTGCGGCATCGGCAATGTAAATCGGGCCATCATAAGCCTGAATGCGGCCTTTATTGGGTTTACCGTCGGGTAGATTTTGCGGCTCAAATACCACAGACCAGCTAGTTGGAGCAGTTTTAAAAGTGTTGGTGTTATACATCAGTACGTTTGGACCCCATTGGTAGGGCACACCATAATGCTTGCCGCCTACTGTGTGCCAAGGCGCATTTTGTAAGCGCGGGTCTACTGTGTTCCAAGAAGGAACCAATGCTGTATTGATTGGTTGTACTTTTTTGCCAGCCACTAAGCGCAAACTCGCATCGCCAGATGCTGTCACCAGGTCATAACCACCTTTATTCATGAGCGAGACCATTTCATCGGAAGTCGCCGCAGTTTTTACATTTACTTTGCAGCCAGTTTCTTTTTCGAAGCCAGTTACCCAATCGTAATTTTTGTCTGATGCGCCGCTTTCAAGATAACCTGGCCACGCGACCACATCAAGACTGCCTTCGCCCGCGCCAACCTTGCTGGTATCTGCATAAGCGCTATATACGCCAAGCGCTAATATGGCGACTAACGTTGATTTAACACGAATTGAAATCATTTTTAAACCCCTTAAAAAGTGATAAAACTCAAAATTTATAACGTACTAAATTAAAGCAAATTTCTACTAATTACAATAGCATTGTTTTCTTTAATTGGACAGGCGACAAGAGCCATTTTGATTATTACCTTAGAACCAATTTAAAGTCTAAAAATATTTACTCTTGGCTTTTTTCGAGCGGCAACGCGAAGCCTTCTTTCACTTCTTCCATTACGATGTAACTGCGCGATTCTTGTGCGCCTGGTAGAGTAAGCAGAATATCGCCTAATAATGTGCGGTAGTCGGCCATCTGGGCGATGCGCGCCTTGATTAGGTAATCAAAATCGCCTGAGACTAAATGGCATTCCAACACGCAGGGTAACTTTAGAATCTCTTGCTTAAATTTGCTAAAAATCGCACCAGATTTTGTTGAAAGCTTGAGTTCCACAAACACTAATAAGCCCAAGCCCAGCGCATGCGGGTCTAAGCGTGCGTGATAGCCTAAAATCACGCCTTCTTTTTCAAGGTTTTTTACACGCTCGCCGCAGGGCGTGACAGATAAGCCCACGCGCTCGGCCAGCTCAGTGATGGCGATGCGCGCATCCGCTTGCAACACGGATAATATTTTCATATCGATACGATCAAGCTCGCGCACGGCATGGGTACGAATACGCATCGATCCTCCTTACTTTAGATAAATACTGCTATTTGTAATATATTTAGATAGTATTACTATTAAATAGTTAATAATAGTTTATTCATGTCATTTTTTTAATTAATTAAGTTAATTTAATGGTTTGTTTATCAATAAACTATAACTAATAAATTGTGAGAGGCTGCTATGAAGGTGCTTGTGTTAGGGTCGGGCGTTGTGGGCGTGACAAGTGCCTATTATCTGGCAAAAAAAGGTTTTGATGTCACCGTCATCGATCGCCAGCCAGCGGTAGGCTTAGAAACCAGCTTTGCCAATGCAGGGCAAATTTCACCAGGCTATGCCGCGCCGTGGGCCGCGCCTGGTGTGCCACTAAAGGCGCTTAAATGGTTGTTTCAGCGCCATGCACCGCTTGCATTAAAGGCGGATTTCACGCTTTGGCAAATTGAGTGGACACTGAAACTATTGCGAAACTGCACCGCTAGTCGATATGACACCAATAAAGAGCGCATGGTACGCTTGGCCGAATACAGCCGTGATTGTATTGGCGAGCTACGTGCTAATACGGGCATTGCTTACGAAGGCCGTACGCAAGGTACCTTGCAGGTATTTCGCACACAAAAGCAGTTGGATGCAGAAGCAAAAGATATCGCCGTGTTAAACAGAATGGGCGTGCCATTTGAGCACCTTGACCCAGATGGTTGCGCGCTTGTGGAACCAGCTTTGGCGCAAGTAAAAGATCATCTTTTGGGTGGTCTGCGCCTGCCGCATGATGAAACGGGTGATTGCCAGCTTTTCACCGCCAACTTGGCGGCTGAAGCGCAAAAGCTTGGCGTGAAATTTCGCCAAGACGTGACCATCAGTCGCTTATTGAAAACGAATAACAAGCTCTCAGGTGTAGAAATTACGACTGGTGCTGGTACGGAAATATTGAATGCAGATCAATATGTGGTTGCGCTTGGTAGTTACTCGCGTGAGTTGATGCAGGGATTGGGTCTGCAAATTCCCGTGTATCCAGTGAAAGGTTATTCACTCACCGTGCCTATCATCAACAACGCCGCAGCGCCTATTTCTACGGTGATGGATGAAACCTACAAAGTTGCTATTACGCGCTTCGATGATCGCATTCGCGTTGGTGGCATGGCAGAGCTGTCAGGATTTGATTTAAGTCTCAATCCACGTCGTCGCGAAACGTTAGAAATGGTGCTAAATGGTTTGTTCCCCAATGCGGGCGATACTTCGCAATCTCTATTTTGGACAGGCTTGCGCCCCATGACACCAGATGGCACGCCCATCATTGGCAAAGCCTCTGATACCTATAGCAACGTATGGCTAAACACTGGTCACGGCACATTAGGTTGGACCATGGCATGCGGCTCTGCCCAAGTATTGGCGGACTTGGTTGCGAATCATAAACCAGCAATTCAAAGTGACGACCTAAGTTTAAATCGTTACAATAAGGGCGTACAAAAACACGCCAATCCTAAACACGTACTTTTAAATACATAAATTCATGTCTCGCCCCGCCATTGCGCACATTCGCTTAGATGCGTTTCGCCACAACTACCGCGTTGCCAAGCAAATGCATGGTGGCAAAGCGTTGGCGGTGATTAAAGCCAATGCCTATGGGCACGGTGCCGTGCAATGTGCGCATGCCATTGAGAATGAGGCAGATGGTTTTGCCGTAGCCTGTTTAGAAGAAGCCATTCAACTGCGCCAAGCAGGCATTAAAAATCCAATTTTGTTGTTAGAAGGCTTTTTTGAAAGAGCAGAATTGCCTGAAATTGTGGCAAATGACTTGTGGATAGTGGTGCATGCGCAGTGGCAGGTGAATATTTTACTTGAGGCAAAGCTCGCAAAACCTGTACATGTCTGGCTAAAAATGGATAGTGGTATGCATCGTGTCGGCTTATGTCCTGCTGAGTACTCGCAAGCATTCATGCGCTTGAGCGAGCATACCAATGTGGCTAAAATTGTATTCATGTCTCATTTTGCTAATGCGGATAATTTAAATTCTCAGCACACGACCCAGCAAATAGAAGTATTTAAAAATACGATTGCAAGTTTAAATTCTCAAGCTTATGTGACTGAGTTTAGTTTGGCTAATTCAGCGGCTATTTTAGGTTGGCCGCAATCTAGTGCTAACTGGTCGCGCCCTGGCATTATGCTGTATGGTGCGGATCCGCTCATGGCGGCGGAGTCAAAATTGTGCCCTGTGATGCAACTCACCGCTAAAATTATTGCAATTAGGCCTATTAATAAAGGCGATTCTATAGGCTATGGCAGTATTTTCACTGCAGATAAAGAAACTATAGTCGGCGTAGTGGCATGTGGATATGCTGATGGCTATCCACGAAGCGCAGTTAGTGCACCTGCCGCAGTAGACGGTCAAATGACTAAACTCATTGGGCGCGTATCGATGGATATGCTATTTGTCGATTTAACCGATATTGCCAACGCAAAAATAGGTAGCTCTGTAGAGTTGTGGGGCGACCAAGTGCTGGCGAACGATGTCGCCAAAACCGCAGGCACGATTGCATATGAGTTATTTTGCAATGTAAAACGCGTACAATTTCGCTATACAGATAAACAACAGTCAGATAAATAAAGGCTCTCACATGAAAGTCATCCAAACCCCAAACGCCCCAGCCGCCATTGGCCCTTATTCACAAGCCATGATTGTGGGTGATTTACTATTCACCTCAGGTCAAATTCCACTACGCGCAGATGGCACTTTGCTTGAAGGCGATATTACCGTGCAAACCACCCAAGTCTTGGCGAATTTAAAAGCCGTGATTGAAGCTGCAGGTGCAAACCTCAATAAAGTCGTTAAAACCACCGTGTTTTTAAAAAGTCTGGATGATTTTGTCGCTATGAATAAAGTGTATGGCGATACCTTTGGCAGCCACACGCCTGCGCGCTCTACCGTGCAAGTCGCCAAATTGCCGCGTGATGTATTAGTGGAAATTGAAGCGATTGTTTCGTTAACTTAAGAAGTAAACAATATGGAAAAGAACCGGCTGGAAGCCTTTAGCGACGGCGTTATCGCCATTATTATTACCATTATGGTGCTAGAGATGAAAGTGCCGCACGGCAGTGACTTTGTTTCACTCAAACCATTGTTACCCGTGTTTCTAAGTTACGTACTTAGTTTTATGTATGTGGGTATTTACTGGAACAACCATCACCACATGTTGCAGACAGTTAAGCATGTCACGGGCGGCATATTGTGGGCGAATTTACACTTGCTGTTTTGGCTATCACTATTTCCTTTTGTCACCGGCTGGATGGGCGAAAATCACTTTGCAGCGATGCCAGCGGGCTTGTATGGGCTTGTGTTATTAATGGCCGCGATTGCGTATTTCATACTGCAAAAGTCGATTATTGTAAGCCAAGGTGAAAACTCCTTGCTGTCCAAAGCAGTGGGGCGTGACCTCAAAAGTAAATTATCATCATTGCTCTATGTTGTGGGTGTATTAGCAGCGTTCTATTCACCAATACTTTCAGGCCTGATTTATGCCGCAGTTGCCCTAATGTGGCTAATTCCAGATAGCCGCATTGAGCGGGTTGTTAGAAATTGAAGTGATTATTTCGTTGAAATAAAGATGAAATATAACAGTGGAACACCAAAAGTAATCCTTGAAAAATACGTGGCTCGTATCGATAGAAGATGGAATCAGCTAAATAATTTATTATTGACTGTTGTTACAGATGGAATCAAATATTTGTTTTATATAAATGCTGGTGGTTGCATTGCTATAATTACATTTATTGGTACAGCAGAAGCGGTAAGGCAACGTGATTGGCCTTGGTATGTTTTGGGACTTTTTTTCATTGGACTTAATATTCGTTGGTTTTTTAAACTTCGCTAGATACCATCTGCTTGAGTCGCTTTTAGGTGGGTGGGAAAAAGATGTAAGAGTGTTTTATTCTGGCAATCTTGAATTTGATGATTTGATAGCAAGGGATGATAAAAGAATAGCTAAGTCATCTTGGACTGCATATTTAGCTTATGTGTCATTTATTTGCTTTATTGCAGGTGGGGTTGTAGGCTTTTCCAATTACAAAGAATTTATAAAAGGTAATTCAAAGATGATTCAGAAGTCTATTTCTGTTCGTAATCAAATTAAAACTCAATCTCCAGGTCAGAAAGACCACGTGCCCAAGATGCCTCCAACTCCGCCCAATCCGCCACCTCCGAAACCCAGTTGATACCAAACACACAAACACATAAATATTTTTCATTGTTTCTGGCGTTACCCAAAACTCCTTTAAAGCCCAGATTTTAATTTGGTGAACGCTCTAGTCACGACTCTGCGTGTGGCATTACTGCGTACTTGGTAAAATTGGGCTTTGCTGCTCAAATAGTCATCTGGCGGAAACGCGATTTTGTTGGCAAGTACATCTGGGTCTATATATTTACGCGCTGCCAAATTGGGGCTGGTGAACATGGTGTAGTTAGTAATTTCTGCCTGCACTTGTGGGCGCAAAATATAATTCATCCATAGTAATGCATTTTCACGGTGCGGCGCATCTACAGGAATCATCATCGATTCAAAGCCAAACTGCATGCCGTTGGGTGGCAATGGTGCTTCGATTTTGATGCCATTTTTAGCATCTTTGGCTTTCATAGCGGCATTGTTAAAATCACTACCGTAGCCAAGTGCCACGCAAATGTTGCCATTGGCTAAATCGGTAATATGGCCGTTAAAAGTGAAAATCTTAATGTCTTTGCGCACTTTTTGCAGCATATCTGCGGCTACTTTGTAATCTGCCGCATTGCTACTAAAGGCGGGTTTGCCCACGTAGATGAGCGCAGAAGGGAACACATCGCTCGCGCTATCCAACATAGAAATACCGCATTTTTTAAGCTTGGCCGTGTATTTTGGGTTGAACATTAATTCAAAAGGGTTGGCTGGAATAGGCTCAGTGCCAAGCGCTGCTTTTACTTTATCTACGTTATAACCCACACTGACCGAGCCGCCTAGCCATGGCACCATGTATTGATTACCTGGGTCAAGTTTTTCCATCTGCTTCATTATTGCTGGGTTTAAATTGCCCCAGTTGCTGAGTTTTTTGCGATCTAGTTTTTGCACCTTGCCGCCATCTATCATAATGCGACCAAAGTCGGATGAGGGTATCACGATGTCGTAGCCAGTCTGGCCAGCAATGACCTTGGCAAGCAGCACTTCGTTTGAATCAAAGTTATCATAATGCACTTTAATGCCAGTTTCTTTCTCAAAGTTTTTAACGGTATTTTCGCCGATGTATTCAGCCCAGTTATCAATGTTTAATATTTTTTCTGAATCAGCCAAAGCAACAGAGGGTGTTAATGCAAGCGCTATAAGTAAAAATAAAAAATGTTTACACGATTGGTTTAAAGTCATTCGAGTTTCCCTTTTAAAAATTAAAATGCGAATTCATTTATTTTTGCTGCGCGCTTACAACACAAAGCATTTCTGCGGCAATTTGTGCGGCGGCTAATGCGGTAATCTCGCTGTGGTCATAGGCTGGTGCGACTTCTACAACATCCATACCGATGATATTGAGCCCGACAAATTTGCGTAAAATCGCCAGTGCCTGCGCAGAGCTTAAGCCTCCGGCCACTGGCGTACCAGTGCCAGGCGCAAAGGCTGGGTCTAAACAATCAATATCAAATGTGAGGTAAACATTGCGCTTGCCAACAATTTCTTGCACTTTTTTCACCACAGCCGCTACGCCATGTTCGTGCACCCAATCTGCCCCCAGAATATTCACACCCATAAAGTCTTCGTTCCATGTTCTGATGCCTATTTGCACTGAAGTTGCAGGATCTATCAGACCATCTTTAATCGCTTTATAAAACATAGTGCCATGGTTAAGTGAGTTTGGTTCATCATCAGCCCAAGTGTCACAATGTGCGTCAAAGTGAATGATGGATAATGGCGCGCCATATTTCTCGGCATGCGCTTTTAAAATCGGATAGGTGATGTAGTGATCGCCGCCTAAAGTGAGCATCTTGGCATTTGATTTTAGTATGGTTTTTGCGTGCTCATAGATAGATGAAAACACAGTGTGCGGATTGTGCGAATCTAGGCTGCAATCGCCATAATCAATCACAGCTAAGCGATCACAAGGGCCAAAGCCCCACGGGTGTATCAGCTCATTCAATTGCACCGATGCCGCACGCACTGCCGCAGGACCCATGCGTGCGCCACTGCGGAAGGTGGTTGCGATATCGAGCGGTACGCCAGAGATCACCACATCAACGCCTTTGAGGTTTTTGGTGTATTGCCTGCGCATGAAAGATAAAACTCCCGCATAGGTATTTTCACGGTCATAACCTTTTAGGTTTTTACGGGTAATGGCGCTATCGCCAAATGCGTCAGAGTTAGCCAAGATAATCTCCTCAAATAATGTGTTTATAGTGGCAGTTTTACATCAGTAATGCAATTAGTTATACTTGCTTAGATATTAATTTTTTTAATACCATGAATAAACCACTACCACCATTTAAATACCTGATTGCTTTTGATGCTGCGGCTAGGCTAGGTAGCTTTTCTAAGGCTTCTGAAGAGTTGTCGTTGACACAATCTGCCATTAGTCAGCAGTTGTTAAAGCTAGAAGAGCTATTAGGCCAGAGCTTATTTTTTCGAAATGGTAAAGGCGTCACACTCACTGCAGCGGGTGAATTGTTGTACGAAACAGTACGCGAGACATTGTCTCGATTGTCGACAGGTATTGGTCGAATTGAGCCTTATAAAAGTAGCGATTCAGTATTGCTTGCTTGCCCACCTGATTTCGCACAAGGTTGGTTAATGCCACGCTTAGGTAAACTCAAACTCATTTATCCTGCCATTGAAGTCTGGATAATGACTGAGAAAGATGTGCGAGAAATTGACCGTATTGATGTCGATTTAGTTATATCTAGAAGGCCAATTCATACCGAAGATGTTGAATGTGCGGCATTGTTAGAAGATCATCTAATTGCCATTTGTGGTGTGCAGACCGCGCAGCGCATCCGCCATTTCCCGCACCCTAAGCTATTAGAAAAAGCGCCATTATTGTTACTTGAAAGTGACCCCACTTGGAGCGGTAGGTTATCTGCTGACGAGGTTAAAGATTTACAGCTTACGCGTGGCGCAACGATTGAAGACAGCCGCATTTTGTTGGAGGCTGTCATTCATGAATTAGGCATCGGCTATGTATCAAGTGCTCTTGCTCACCTAGTGGTGAAAGAAGGCAAAGTGAAAGTATTAACGCAGATTCCGACAAAATCACTGCCAAGGTTGTGGATCATGCGATCAAACCTTGCACCCAGAACACCAGTTGCGAATGACGTATTTAACTGGCTTTTAGTGCAGGCTAAACCTATTTAGGCTCCCAAATAACATAAATCTTTTTGACTGGCTCTAAGGTTTCCCAAGTGCCTTTGAACCCTGCTGGTAAAACAAAAGTGCTGCCTGCACTAAATTCTTTGGCATTTCCATTTAAGTCGGTTAGACGCACACAGCCTTCTAAAATAACGCAAACCTCTTCTTCGGTGTAACTCACATTTTTTGCTCCAATACTAGATTGCCAAATACCTGCAAAAAATCGCTCGGTGGGGTCGGTATAGTGGTTGTAAGTCTGCATGGTGATTTTAGTATTCTCATCGCTTGCAATGCCTTTTACTACTTTTTCTTGCGGCACTGTGCCATGTTCAACCTCAACTTTATGGTTAGCAAAATCAATCACATCGTTGATGTTCTTAGTCATGCGTTAATTCCTTTAAACAAGCATTGAAGATTTGAATTAATTTTTTTAGGTCTTCTCGACCAGTGGTAGGACATACCAGCATCATGTTATGAAAAGGTGTGAGCAATACACCGCGATTGAGTAAATAAAGGTGAATTGCACCTTCAATGGTGTCATTTTGTGCATCGCGTGCTTGCTGTGCATTGGTTGGTGAATTTTCGCAAAATTGCAGTTCTAATCTTGCGCCTAAGCGGGTGATACCCCAAGGTAAACGGTATGTTTTGATTGAAGTTCTAAGTTGCTGCTCCAAAAGCTCCGCCAATGTTAGCATGTGCTGATAAGCCGCATCTGTAGCGGTGTCGCGCAAGGTCGCGTTTATCGCTGCAAGCGTCATCATATTGCCAGATAAAGTTGTGCCAATACCAGAGTGCCCAGATGGCGCACTGTCTTTTGCTGTTTTCATGCGCACGGTCATGTCACTACTAAAGCCATAAGCTGCCGCAGGTAATCCGCCTGCGATGGGTTTGCCGACGACTAAAAAGTCTGGCACTACTTTATTAGCTTTTGCCCAACCGCCGCGAGCAGTAGAAATGGTGTGCGTTTCATCAAGTGTGAGTAAAGTGCCATATTTTGTGGTGAGGGAACGTAAAGCTTGAATAAAGCCAGGTTCAGGTAAAACCATACCGCAATTGGTGAGTGCGGGTTCTGTCAGCAGCACCGCTACATCACCTTTGGCCAATTCGCTTTCAACAGCTGCTAAGTCATTAAATGGGACAGCGACAGTATGCAATCCTAAATCGTACACTTGCCCTAATAAGCTAGCGCGGTTGACTGTTTTGCCGTTAAGGATGTCAATCTCGGTATCATCTATGGTTCCATGATAGCAACCATCAAATACCAGTAATTTGGTACGACCTGTAACTGCGCGCGCCCAACGTAACATAAAGCGGTTTGCATCGGTCGCAGTGGTGGCAAGTTGCCAATATGCTAAACCAAAAAAATCACTTAAAGCTTCGCCTACAGCTGGTGCCAATATAGAGGGTAACATGGTGGTGTAGCCAAGTCCGGCTTGTTTCAAAATAGCTGCTTTAACGGCTGGTGGGCTATGACCAAACATCGCACCTGTGTCGCCCAAGCAAAAATCGGTGTAATCAATACCATCTGCACAAGTAAAGTGGC
>JANYCB010000073.1 GCA_025360485.1 Methylotenera sp.
CCAGTCGCCGCGCTAAGACCGAAGGATGAAGCGGCAGCGGGGTGCTCTTTTATTTGGTTACTTTCTTTTGAGCAAGCAAAAGTAAAGTAACTCGCCAAAAGGCGAAAAGAAACCCCTCACCCTAGCCCTCTCCCCTTAAAAATGAGAGAGGGAAATAATAAAAAAGCCCGCATTGCGAGCTTTTTAACTACCAACTATCCACCACCAACTAACGACTACAAACTAACCTCTATTTCTTGTAAGTTTTCACACCATCTGCTGTTGCCAATAACAGAATATTCGCCGGTCTTGCCGCAAATAAGCCATTGGTCACCACGCCAACGATTTGGTTAATCTTAGCTTCCATCGCCACCGGGTCATCAATTTTCAAGTTATGCACATCTAAAATAATATTGCCGTTATCGGTTGTAAAATCGCGCAACACTGGCTGGCCGCCCAATTTCACCAATTCACGCGCGACATAGCTGCGCGCCATTGGCAACACTTCAACCGGCAGTGGAAATTTGCCTAACACCGGCACGTATTTGGTCTCGTCACAAATACAGATAAAGGTTTTTGCCACGGCCGCCACGATTTTCTCGCGCGTTAATGCCCCGCCGCCGCCTTTTAGCATGTGCAAATGCTCGGTAATTTCATCCGCACCGTCTACATAAATATCCATGCCATCGATGCTGTTTAAATCGAACACTTCAAGACCATGCCCGCGCAAACGTTGTGCTGTAGCCTCACTGCTAGCCACAGCGCCATCAATTTTGCCTTTTACTTTTGCCAGCTCTTCGATAAAAAAATTGGCGGTAGAGCCCGTACCCACGCCGATAATGCCTTCTTTTACATATTGAACCGCCGCCGCTGCGACTTGTTGTTTGAGTTCGTCCTGTGTAAATGCCATTTTCAATAATCCTTCTTAAAATCTTTATAATGCTGATAATCCAATATAATAACCTGCATTAGCTTTTTTAAAAATATCGAATGCCCATCAATTACAGAGAAAAGATAGAAAACTCGCGCGTGTACGACGTGGCTAGGGTAACGCCTTTGGAGTTTCAACCGAACTTATCGGCACGTATCGATAATCGCGTACTACTTAAACGCGAAGATATGCAGCCCGTATTCTCATTTAAACTGCGCGGCGCCTATAACAAAATGGCGAATTTATCGCCTGAAGTGCTTAAACGTGGCGTCATTGCCGCCAGTGCAGGCAACCACGCGCAAGGTGTGGCTTTGGCTGCGCAAAAGTTGAAATGCCGTGCAGTGATTGTAATGCCGACCACCACACCTGCAATTAAGGTAAACGCAGTAAAAGCTAGAGGCGCTGAGGTGATTTTATTTGGCGATAGTTATTCTGATGCCTATGTGCACGCGCTTGAGCTAGAAAAAACTGAAAAACTCACTTTTGTGCACCCTTATGACGACCCAGACATCATTGCAGGCCAAGGTACGATTGCGATGGAAATTCTTAACGCTCACCCAGAACCCATTGAAGCGATATTTTGCTGCGTGGGCGGTGGTGGCTTGCTTGCTGGCATTGCAACCTATGTAAAAGCAGTGCGGCCTGAAATTAAAGTGATTGGCATTGAGGCAAAAGATGCCGAGGCAATGACGGAATCATTAAAATTAGGCAAACGCGTGATACTAGACCAGGTAGGTTTATTTGCGGATGGCGCAGCAGTAAAGCAAGTGGGCGAGCATACTTTCGCACTTTGTCAGCAATACGTAGATGAAATGATAGTGGTGGATAACGACGCCATTTGCGCCGCGATTAAAGACGTGTTTGAAGACACCCGCAGCATTTTGGAACCCGCTGGTGCGCTCTCTATCGCCGGGCTAAAAGCCTATGCAGAGCGCGAAGGCATGCACGGCAAAGCCCTTGTGGCAATTGCCTCCGGCGCCAATATGAATTTCGATAGATTGAGATTTGTCGCTGAGCGCGCCGAGCTTGGTGAGCAACGCGAAGCAGTGTTGGCGGTGACGATTCCCGAGCAAGCTGGCGCGTTTAAAGCATTTTGCCAATTGCTGGGCAACCGCAATATTACCGAGTTTAATTACAGGTATTCTGACCCAAAAGAAGCACATATTTTTGTAGGTTTAGCGATTGCCAGCACCACTGACACAGGAAAGTTAATAGTTGACTTGGCCGCACAAGGTTTGAACGCAATTGATTTAACCGATAATGAAATGGCTAAATTACATCTACGCCATTTGGTAGGTGGTCGTGCGCCGCAGGCCGAACACGAGGTGGTATATCGCTTCGAGTTCCCCGAAAAACCAGGCGCGCTAATGAAGTTTTTAGACACGATGGGGCACGATTGGAACATCAGCTTGTTTCATTATCGCAACCATGGCGCTGATTTTGGTCGCGTGCTGGTTGGCATGCAAGCGCCGCCAAATGAAAAAGCTGAATTTGCAGCATTTTTGCAAAATCTAGGCTACCCGTATTGGGATGAAACCCAAAACCCCGCTTATAAACTATTTTTGGGCTAAGTCTATGGTTAAATTGTCACGCCAGTATTCTGATGTTAAATTCATACGTCATTTGACTCATGATTACCATTAATCTTGCTGCTAAGCTTATAACGCTGGAACCTAACAAACATTAACGATGCCTAAAATTAAGAACTATTACTTTCAAACTATTCTTGGAGAAATAAATGAAGTTTTATAAACACCTAATTGCGATTGCAATTGGTTTAGCAGCAACAAACACTTTCGCGGATACAGGCAAAGCCTACGTAACCAGCCAAGATGGTGGCGTGACGATGATTGACTTAAATACCATGGAAACCGCTGGCACCATTGACGTTAAAGGCGAAGGCCCCCGCGGCTTGGGTATTACAGACGATGGCAAATTTTTAATCGTTGCAACGCGCGAAAACGGCAGCATTTCTGTGATTGATACTGCAACCAATGAAGTGATAAAACAAATCCCTGTAGGTAAAAACCCAGAGTTTGTACGCGTAAAAGGTAATTTAGCGTTTGTTTCTTATGAGCCTAGCGCCAAAGCAGGCCCACCGCCTGCGCCAGGTAGCGATGCGGCAAAAGAAGCTGATAAAGCCGATGATGACAAAGGCCCTAAAGAATTGGCTCGCATTGGTATTATCGACCTTAAAAAAGGCAAAAAAATACGAGAAATTGTTGGCGGCCCTGAAACCGAAGGCGTGGAATTTAGCAAAGATGGCAAATTATTGGTGATTACCAACGAAGCCGATAACACCATTACCGTACACAATATTAAAACGGGCAAGTTGATTAAAACCATCAAAACGCACGAATATGGCGACCGCCCACGTGGCATCAAAGTATCCCCTGATGGCAATACTTATATTGCCACGCTGGAATTCGGCAATAAATTTATGGTGTTAGATAAAAACTTTAAAGTGCTACGCACCGTAGATACTGGCTTAACACCTTATGGTGTGTCGTTTGACAAAACAGGTGAACGCATTTTTATCGCTGAAAACAAAGCCAAGCTGTTAGAAGTTTATGATGCTAAAACTTATGAAAAAATTAAAGAAATTCCCACCGCCAACCGTTGCTGGCACTTTAAAGTTTTTATCTAACACCATAAATTTATTGCCGAATTCCAGCGTGGCAATATAAGTATTGCCATCAGGGGATACTTTGATGCCACGTGGGCGGTCGCCATATTCGTGCGTTT
>JANYCB010000085.1 GCA_025360485.1 Methylotenera sp.
GGATGCGCGGGACGGTTTTGAAGGTGCTTGCGTTTTTGATTCCATTGAGCTTCTGGTGTGTGGTCAGTTACTGTCCGGCGGTCTGGCATCTCTATCAAGTTCTTGAATTAAATCAAAAAATGAGAACATAGCCAATAGGCCAAGCATGATCATCAATATATTGATGCTGGTTTCCTGCCAAAAATAGCGATTAAAAATTTTCATCGTCTTTTAGGCCCGTTTCCAAATATTAGAAATGTTAGTCAGAAATTTAGGTGTTAAAGGTAATAAATGGTTGCGTCTATAAAATAGATAAAATGCTAGCATTAAGAAAATAAAATGCACGGGCCACAGGCCAATCATGGCATTTAGCTTGCCTTGCGTTACCCATGCTTGAAAAATACTTAACATATTGTTGTAGATAATATAAATAACGACTGCAAAAATCAGGTTGAGTGAGCGCCCTGCGCGCGGGTCAACAAAACTAAGCGGTATTGCCAGTAAAACCAATATTAGCGCTGAGATTGGTATGGCTAGCCGCCATTGCAGTTCTGCTTTATTACCAGAATCAGAGTCTTGTAATAATTGTTTGGTGGGCATAGCTTGCTTCGTATAAGGCTCTGGTACTGCCTCTTTGGCTTGGATGCGAATGGCATAGCGTTCGAACTCGGTAGTTGAAATCTCAGCAGAATTGGGTTTGCCTTCGTAGCGACGGCCTTTTTGCATCACTAAAAAATTGTCGCCATTTTTTACCTTTTCGCGACTACCAAGACTAGATACAATTACGCCAGTTTTTTGGTGTTGGGTGGATTGTACAAATATGTTTTTAACTACATTGCCCAGTTCATCAAAGCTTTCGATAAAATACACGCGGTCACCGCCATTGGATTCTTTAAATACACCTGGACTGATAGAGGAAAGCTCATCGCGGCTTTTGAGTTGAACACGATAATCTTGACCTTTTTGGATGGCCCATGGCATCACAAGTAAGCTTAACAACGTAATGACCACAATTACAGGTAGGGCAAACGTTAAAATAGGGCGTATCCATTGGGTAATACTGAGGCCAGAGCTAAACCAAATCACCATTTCAGAATCGCGATGCCAGCGCGTTAGTGTGAGTAAAACCGCTAAAAAGATGCTAAGCGACAAGATCATCGGCAAAAATTTCACCATATTAAAGCCTAAAAGTGTATTGATCGCATCGTTTGGCAAAATGCCTTTTGCTGCAAGCTGCACAAAGTAGCCCGCGCGTTGGGCGATAACTATGCCGATGAGGATTAAAAACACAGCGCCTGCGGTGCTGATTAGCTCATGCGATAGTGATTTTTTAAATATTCTCAATTGAGTTGTTCTGTAATATTGCGCTTTGAATTCAAGCCAAAACGCTGGATAATTAGGTTTAAATTTTAGTGAATATAAAAAGGCTCAAACATGGAATTTAGCATAAAAAACGGAAATCCTGAAAAACAACGTGTTGATTGTGTGATTGTAGGCGTATTTGAAGGCCGAAAACTCACCGAGGCTGCAAAATGTTTGGATGAAGCTTCAAATAAGGCAATTAGTGCAGTACTAAAAAGCGGTGATATGGACGGCAAATTAAATGCAACCGTGACCTTACATCAAGTTTCGGGAGTGGCCAGCGCACGTGTGATGCTAGTTGGGTTGGGCAAGCAGGCGGAATTTGCCGAGCGGCAATATCGTCAAGTGGTGCGCGCTGCTGTTAAAGCTTTGCCAAAAGGCGTTGCTAGTGCGAGCTTTTTCCTGAGTGAAATAGCGATTAAAAAAGCAAATACGCAAACTAAAGCAGCTCAGTTGGTTGAAGTGGTGATGGATACGACGTATCAAGTGAACGCGATTAAAGCCAAAAAAGCGGAACCAAAAGTGCTTACTAAAATTGCGATCTATGTCGATAAATCTGAAAACACTCAGGCTGAAGCTGGCGTAAAACATGGCTTGGCGATTAGCGTTGGCGTGAGCTTGGCTAAAGATTTAGGTAATTTGCCACCCAATATTTGCACGCCTACTTATTTGGGTGAGCAAGCCAAAAAGCTCGCCAAGCAGTATGGTTTTAAAGTAGAGGTTTTGGATAAAGCTGAAATCGTAAAACTTGGAATGGGTTCTTTCTTGGGTGTTGCGCAAGGAAGTGTTGAGCCGCCGCGTTTAATCGTATTGCAACATTTAAAAGGCAAGAAAAGTCAGAAACCAGTTGCGTTGGTTGGCAAGGGCATTACGTTTGATACGGGTGGCATTTCGCTGAAACCTGGCGCCGATATGGACGAAATGAAATACGATATGTGTGGTGCAGCAAGCGTGCTGGGTACGTTTAAAGCCATCGGTGAGATGGGTTTAGCCATTAACGCTGTCGGCATTATTCCTACATGCGAAAACATGCCAGATGCAGGTGCGATTAAACCTGGCGACATTCTTACCAGTATGTCTGGGCAGACCATCGAAATATTGAATACCGACGCAGAAGGCCGCTTGATTTTGTGCGACGCGTTGACTTATGCTGAGCGCTTTGAGCCAAGTGCTGTAGTAGATATTGCGACGCTGACAGGTGCCTGTGTGATTGCCCTGGGACATCATCCGAGTGGTTTGTTTAGCAATAAAGATGCGCTTGCACACGAGTTGTTGGCGGCTGGAGAAATGGCGCATGATCGTGCTTGGCATATGCCATTGTGGGAAGAGTTTCAAAGCCAGCTTGACAGTAATTTTGCAGATATGGCCAATATTGGCGGACGCGCTGGCGGCAGCATTACTGCCGCTTGCTTTTTATCACGCTATGCAAAAAAATACGATTGGGCCCATTTAGATATCGCTGGTACCGCGTGGAAAAGTGGCAAAGAAAAAGGCGGTACGGGTCGTCCAGTGCCGCTACTCACGACATTTTTAGTACAGCGTGCGCTGAAAGTCAAATAAGCGCGTCGGTTAAATCATGACACGCATTGATTTTTATTTTAATGTGGCTGATAAGTCACAAGCAGTTGCAGAATTGGTGCAATCAGCTTTAATTAAGCGCCGCGATATTACAATATTGGCTATAGATGAAAATATTGCGGCTGATGTGAGTATAAATTTGTGGCAAAATAAGCTTGAAAACTTTTTGCCGAATGTGTTGGCGAATCACGCTTTGGCGAAGCTAACGCCAGTGGTGATACATTGGCAAGATAATCCGTTATTTCAGGACGATATGCTGATTAATTTAACTGCAAAAGAGCCTAATTGTTTTAGCCGATTTACTCAATTAGTTGAGCTGGTAGGTGAAGTTGAGCAAGATAAATTGGCTGCGCGGACACGTTTTAAGTTTTATCGTGATAGAGGTTACGAAATTAAAAGTATAGACTATGCTCAAATTGTGGCTGGATAGAGACCATTGTGAATAGAGAATAAAGTGGCTGAAAATAAAATTCCATTGCTGACAGAAGTATATCAGCCCAAAACAAGCGCAAAAGCAGATTCTGCATCTAAAGATGACTCCTCTGTATTTATTACGCCAGAGCTAATTGCACGTATCAGTAGCCATGTAAGGCCGCGCTTAGAGGCAGAAATTACGCAATCGGTACTAATTAGCCTGAGCGATGAGCTTAAAAAAGAGATATTAAAAGATCTTCAAGCTGAAATTAAAAATACTCAACAATCTATCGAGGCGAATACAGCAGATTTTGTTGACAGAACTAAGGCAGATCTTAAAACTGAGTTGCCGCGTATGTATCAATCCAGTGCCGATTTGGTTTTACAAAATCTTACTGAGAGCATGGCTAGTTTACAAAACAGCGCAATATCTACGTTTGATTCAACGCTTGCAGAAGTGAAACAAGCTAGCATTGAAGCGGCAAATAAAGGGGTGAGTTCGCATGTAGAAACCTTGCAAATTGAGGCAAGTGCACGTATTTCGCATGATTTAAATCAAGAATTGCAAGCATTTCATGTTCAATCATTAAGCAATCATCAAGCGCTATTGGAGCAACAGTTAGGCGGTATTTTTGAATCGATAAATCAAGAAGCCAAAACAGATTTGCAACAACATTTGGCTGCAATGCAAGCCGATGCGCTAGCGCAAATGCGCACTACTTTTTTAGAGGCGATGCCAAGTATTTATAGCACGGCGGTGGATGAGCAGCAAGAAGTGATAGCCAGTCAGATTAGTCAGAAGCTTAATGAAGAAATGCAAGCATTTCAGGCACAAGCGCTGAGCGACAATCAAGCACAGCTCACACAATCGCTGACTGAGAGTTTTCAATCGATTAATGAAAACACCAAAGCTGATTTACAAGAGCAGTTGCGCATAATACAGGCCGATGCAGTGGATCAGATGCGCACAACGCTTAATGCCTCTATCCCTAGTATTTATGAGGCTGCCGCAGATGAAGTGAAAGCCAAATTTGCCAGCGAGATGGTTGCACAAAGTATGCAAGTACGCGAAAGTTTCTTAGCAACCATCAATGCCGATTTGCCTGCTGTACAGCAGGTAATGCGCGACAATATTCAACAAATATTGGCTACATCTCTGCCAAATTTAGAGCTTGATTTACGAAAGCAGCTGACCGTAGAGTTAGAGGAATTATTGTTAAAAGTGAAGTTTGTGCTGCCAAAATAAAGTGGCCGTTCAAAACCGTCAAAGTTATTAATTGTCGATTAAATTTTGATATGCCTCTGCACTTAAAAGATGTTTAGTATCATGTATATTATTTGGCTTGAACTTGAATATCCACGCCGCATATGGCTTATCGTTAATACCTTCAGGGGCGTTCAATAAAGCGCTGTTGATTTCAGTTACGACACCGTTCATCGGCGCATGTAAATCCGACCCTGTTTTAACCGATTCCACGATTCCACAAGGCTTACCATTCACTAACTCATCATTGAGTTTGGGCGGCTCGATAAACACAATGTCCCCCAGCAAATCTTGCGCATAATCGGTAATACCTGTAAGCCAAACCCCATCTGGAGTTTGGCTTACCCATAAATGTTCTGCGGTGTAATGCAACTGAATTGGAAATTTCATGGTCAGACCTAGTTGGTTTAATGGTTGTAATTGAATAACTTAGACTTATTTTCTCATAAAGTTAATCTTTTACATAAAAGTTATAAGCAGTGTCAAAAATGATAAAACATAAAAAATGTTAATATTTTTTTTATAAATATGTTCTAAGTGGATGACAAGTAACTATTTTTTATATAACATACATTCTAGTGCCTTAAGAGGTTAAGCAGTCATGGTTAAATTATTTTTTAGAAGAATGGTGTTAGTTTATATGGCGATGGCGCTAGTTGCGTCGCCAGTTGAAGTGCTAGCTGCCCATAAAAAAACCACTAAACGCGTCGTATTGTCCCAAAAAAATGCCTTAACTAAGCATCGCATTGCTAGTCGTTACCAGTCAGGTAGAATTGGTGCGCAAAAGGTTAGCGTTAAATTACGCTCAACGCGCAACTTGCAATCACAGCGCGAATTTATGGTTGATGAGAGTTATGATGGTAGCGGAATATTGCAATTGGCATCAAATAAAGCATTGATTATTAATCAAAATACGGGCGAAGTTATTTACGCTAAAAACACCAATTTACCCTCCCCGATTGCATCAATCACTAAATTAATGACGGCAATGGTGATGCTGGATGCCAAACAACCGTTAGATGAAGTGATTGAAATATCAAGTGAAGATGTTGATTATTTAAAAGGAACTGGTTCAAGGTTGTCAGTAGGTTCTAGATTGAGCCGTGGTGAGTTTTTGCAATTAGCGTTAATGGCATCAGAAAATCGCGCTGCTTCAGCATTGGCGAACAATTATCCAGGGGGGAAAGGCATTTTTGTAAAAGCGATGAATGCAAAAGCGCTTGAATTAGGGCTCGGTAGCACGCACTTTGTGGATCCAACTGGGCTCGATAGTGAAAATGTATCAACCGCAGAAGATTTAGCTAAAATGGTTCAAGCTGCGTTTCAGTATCCAGAAATTAGAGCTGCGACCACTACCGCATCGCGTGAAGTGTATGTTGAGGGTCATAACTATCCAGTTAACTTTAATAATACCAATGGACTAGTGCGCGAGGGCGAGTGGGAAATTGGATTATCTAAGACAGGTTTTATTAATGAAGCGGGGCGTTGCTTAGTCATGCAGACAATAATCGCAGGCGAGCCTATGATTATTGTATTGTTAGATTCTTACGGAAAATTAACGCGTATTGGTGACGCTAATCGCATTCGCAGGTGGATGGAACATAACAGTGAGCCGAAAGCCACTACAACTGGCCAAACGCAAGAAGTCGTTGCGGGTAGAATTTCCTAGCATACTGGCTAGTTACTTAGAAAAAAAAGCAGCTTTAGGCTGCTTTTTTTATTTCTAAACCCCATCAAAAATTACTTTTTTGAGGCTAGTTTTTTAGTCGCTGCTTTCTTGACAGTAGTCTTTTTAGACTCTGGTTTTTTTGCAACGGTTTTTTTAGCAGGTGCTTTTTTAGTGAATGATTTTTTTGCAGGTTTATTAGTCGAATCCTCTTTCGCTGCTTTTTCTGCTAGCAAACCTAATGCTTCATCTAAAGTTAATTCTTCTGGCGCCATGCTTTTTGGTAGAGTTGCGCGTATTTTAGAGTGTTGTACATAAGGCCCATAACGGCCAGCAAATATTTCAACTCGACCTTCGCCCGATGGGTGAGCACCCAAATCAGCTATCGGCGCGGGGCCAGTATTGGCTTGTGCAAGCAATGTGACAGCCCCAGCTAAATCAATCGCAAACACGCTTTCGCTTTTGGGAATTGATTTAAACTTACCATCGTGATTCACATACGGGCCAAAGCGACCAATATTTGCGATGATTCTTTTGTTTGTTTCAGGGTGTAAACCTAAGTCTCGTGGAAGTGACAGCAACATATTGGCAATATCAATATTGACATTCGTCAGTGGAATTTCTTTTGGAATACTTACACGCTTCGGTTTTTTCTTATCACCTTCAACTGCCACACCTACCTGTAAATATGGGCCATATGGGCCATTCATCAAATAAATCTCTTTGCCAGAAACAGTATCCACGCCAATTGTAATTGGGTCAGCACCAGCTTGTGCTGTGCCATTCATGCTACGTTTATAGTCGCATTTTGGCTCGTCGTTGTAGCCCGTACAGCCAATAAAAGTACCATAACGGCTTAGCTGTTTTTGTAGTGGTTTGCCACATTTTGGGCACACTTCGTCAATCAACTCATTGCCAGGTCTATCAACATCAGCCTTGCTGAGTAATTGTGCATTAAAACCTTGCCAAAACTCATCCATCAAAGGAATCCACTCGCGTGAGCCATCGGCGACGCTATCCAGCGCGTTTTCAAGATTAGCCGTAAAGTCGTAATCCACATATTTGGCGAAATGTTCTGTTAAAAACTTATTCACTACACGACCTACATCGGTCGGCATAAAACGTTTTTTGTCGAGTAATACATACTCACGGTCTTGTAATGTGCTAATAATACTAGCATAGGTAGAAGGGCGGCCAATGCCATATTCTTCTAAAATTTTAACCAAACTTGCTTCGCCATAACGCGGCGGAGGCTCAGTAAAATGCTGGTCGCCATAGATTTTTTCTACATTTAAAATTTCACCCGTTTCTAGATGTGGTAGTTTGCTATCGCCATCTTCCTCTTCCTCATCATCGCGACCTTCCATATATACTGCGATAAAGCCTGGAAACACAAGTGTTTGCCCTGTTGCTCTAAATAAATTAGCTTCAGATCCTACAGCCAAATCGACACTGACTGCGTCGAATTTGGCAGGCGACATTTGGCATGCCAAGCTGCGCTTCCAAATCATTTCATATAGTTTAAATTGCTCGTCATTTAAATATTTGCGCATGCTAGTTGGACTGCGAGAGATATCCGTTGGTCGAATCGCCTCATGTGCTTCTTGTGCATTTTTGGCTTTTGTTTTGTACATAATCGGCGATTTTGGTAAATAATCCACCTCGAAGTTTTTCTTTACATATTCACGTATGCTCATTACTGCTTCAGCCGCTAAGCTAAACGAATCGGTACGCATGTAAGTAATCAAGCCAGTAGTTCCAGAGCCAATATCCACGCCCTCGTAGAGCTGTTGCGCCACACGCATGGCACGGCTAGTGGTAAAGCCAAGTTTGCGCACCGCTTCTTGTTGTAAGGTAGATGTGGTAAATGGGGCGGCGGGACTACGGCTACGTTGTTTCTTTTCAACGCGCGAAACCGTGGTTTTTCCTGCGCTTGCGATGAGCAATTTACCTACAATATCGGCTTGTTGATCGTGATTGATGACGCTAAATTGCTCA
>JANYCB010000130.1 GCA_025360485.1 Methylotenera sp.
GCAAGTAGGTGGCCAACTACGTGCGATGATGCCTTGGATTGCGAAAAACAAACTCGTAGATCAATCAAAGAATTGATCAACATTGAATGAATCAATCGAAAAACTAAGGAATAACTAATAAAATGAAGGGCAAGACGTAAAACGTTTTGCCCTTTTTTATTAAAGGATATTAAGTGCCATTTGCAATAATTTTACAATATATGCTCCCCAATCAAGCACTGACGAGGCTTGCAGGCATGCTCGCCAATAAGCAATGTGGCACACTCACCACAGCGGTGATTGGCTGGTTTGTAAAGCGTTATAACGTCAACATGACCGAAGCAGCCAACCCTGATATTGCTAGCTACGCAAGTTTTAACGAGTTTTTCACACGTCCGTTAAAAATTGGAGCCCGCCCACTAGCATTAGCTGATTTTATTTGCCCAGTCGATGGTGCGATTAGTCAATATGGCAACATCAAACAAGACCAGATTTTTCAGGCAAAAAACCACAAGTATTCAACATTGACAATGCTTGCAGGGCAACAATCGCTTGCAAGTAAATTTGAAAATGGCCATTTTGCATGCTTGTATTTAAGCCCAAAAGATTACCACCGCATTCACATGCCTTGCGACGGCACCTTAAAAAACATGACTTACGTGCCGGGTGATTTATTCTCCGTGAACCCTACTACTGCCGCCAACGTACCGAATTTATTCGCACGCAATGAACGCGTGGTGTGTGAGTTTGAATCAGAAAAGCACGGCACTTTTGTGATGGTGCTGGTAGGCGCGACTATCGTAGGCAGCATGGCAACTGTTTGGCATAACGCTAAAAACGGTGTAATCAATCCTCTGCGCTCTAAAAACATCCGCAATTGGACTTATCTCGATAAAAATATTCAGCTAAAACAAGGCGAAGAAATGGGTCGCTTCTTGTTGGGATCTACTGTAGTGATGTTTTTTGAAAAAGATGCATTGCAATTTAATGTCGATTGGCATCCTACGCGCAGCATTAAACTGGGTGAAATGATGGGGGAAGTTAGTTAACCTGTTTTGCGTGACTTGACTCAGTTTTGGTATGTGGGCTAGGTTTAATTTTATGGTGCAAATGGCTAGAAAGCTCGTTCAACGCGGCTTTATACACATCACGCTTAAACTCTATAACATCCTCAAGCGGCACCCAGTAATCGCTCCAGCGCCATGCGTCAAATTCAGGATGATGGCTTGCTCTTAGGGAAACATCTGTATCACGGCCCACCATGCGCAGCAAATACCAAATTTGCTTTTGACCTTTGTAGCTTCCGCGCCATTCCCGCTTAACCCAGCTAGTTGGCACCTCATAACGCAGCCAATCGCGGGTACGGCCTAAAATCTGCACGTGCTCAGGCTTTAAACCGACTTCTTCCATCAGCTCACAATACATAACCTGCTCTGGGCTTTCACCAAATTTAATGCCACCTTGTGGAAACTGCCAAGCGTGCTCACGAATACGCTTGCCCCAAAACACCTGATTTTGAGCGTTACACAGAATAATCCCCACATTCGGGCGAAATCCGTCACGATCTAACATACTTGCGACTACCTAAAATATTTAGTGTCATTTTTTCATATTTTTGCTACTTTTGAAAGCTGTATTTGGGGAAGCTCGCATTTGGTTTTAGAATGATGTTTATGAAAAAACGCACATTACTCTACGTTTTGATGCTGCACTTGCTACTAAGCGCATGCGCGCAAAACGACATTTCACGCATTGCTAATTTGGCCTACATCACCAACCAAGGCGATAACACGGTATCGGTCATTGATATTGGACAAGCCAAGGTCATGCACACTGTAAAAGTAGGCAAAGCGCCAGTGGGGGTGGCAGTTTCTCGTGCCTTGCACCGTGTGTTTATCACCAATGTGGAAAGTAGCGATATCTCGGTGATTGATACAAACACTAACAAAGTCGTAGAAACCATTAATACGGGCGATTCGCCAGTAGGCATTGCAATCGCACCAAATAACAAAACTCTGTATGTAGCAGATTGGTACAGCGACCGCATCCTTGCGATTGACACCACCAACTACAATGCACGCCGCGAAGTAGTCGTCACCAAAGCGCCAGCAGGCCTAGTGGTTAGCCCAGATAGTAAAACCTTATATGTCGCTGCCCGCGATAGCAATGAAATAGTAGTGATTGACGCTGCTACCCTTACTATTACTAAACGCATTGAAGTTGGCAAACATCCGTTTGGCTTGGCCTTAAGTAAAGACGGCAGCGCGCTTTATAGTGTAAATGTGTATGCTAATTCTGTCTCAATCATCAACATAAAAACTTGGCTACAAAGCAAAATTAAAGTGGGTGAACACCCCTATTGCGCCGTTACCAGCTCAGACAATAAAACGCTATACGTCACCAATACGCAAGATGATACGGTTTCGATTATTGATTTAAACACTCAAAAAACAATCACGACGGTAGAAGTTGGCATGACCCCAGAAGGTATTAGCTATGATGCAGCAAGCAAGCTGGTATTGGTTGCTAGCTGGGGTGAAAACAAAGTCAGCATCATTGACGTAACGACCAACAAACTAAAAGGCCACATCAAGACAGGCGATAAAAGCCGTGCATTCGGACAATTTATTTTGTAGGAGCGAATTTATTCGCGATACAACACTGCCAAACCCAGTCAACGCCACACACCATCAAGCGTTACTCAAAGCGTGGGCTTATTGCCTCAACTGATTTATAATGACGCGTTGTTTTTATTTTGCCTAGTTTACTTTTTATACTAGGCCAACTTACTGGAGAGTTTGAATGAAAAAGTTTTTAGCATTGCTTGCATTAGCAATTTTACCCCTTAGCGCTATGGCACATGGCCCCAGCCCACAAAAGGTTGAAAAAACCGTCACCATTAAGGCATCACCTGCAAAAGTGTGGGCATTGATTAAAGATTTTGGCAACATGCAAGCTTGGAACCCAAACATTACCGCAGAAAAAACCGAGCAAAAGAAAGATGACAATGGCGACATGCAGACTTTCGCAACGCTTACTTTAAAATCTGGTGGTGAAATTGTCGAGATGCTACGCGGTGCCGACGATGCAACCATGAAAATGCGCTATGAAATTGATGGCGGTGTGGCACCAGTGGCCGATTACAATTCATTCATGCAAGTGGCTGCTGGCCCTGGTGCAGGTGAAACTACTGTGACATGGGTTGGCCGCTTTTACCGTACTTATAAATTAAACCCACCGATTCCACCTGGCCAAGATGACGAAACTGCAGTTAAATTTGTGACAGACTTTTTTGATGCAGGTTTAGCTGGTTTGAAAAAGGCAGCCGAAAACTCAAAGTAACTGGCCAGACAACTGGCGCAACAACAAATACATCAGCTGGCAAAAAACCTTGGTGGAAGTTTTGGTAAGCACCTGTCATGCTGAACTTGATTCAGCATCTCTTGGTTTTACTAGATTGCGGCTCAAGGCCGCAATGACAGCTAAAAGGGTGACTTATCTTGTATAAAGTCACTTTTTACAAGTGACGACTTTTGCATGGTATGACACTTTTTGTCATTCAATTCCTTAAAAAAGCGGGCTAAAACCCGCTTTTTTTATACTTAAAATACTTATAAAAATAACTTTTCTTACTGTTTTTATTTATAAAACAATTAGTTACTGTTAAATAGCATCCAGTCACTGTTATAAAACCCAAGTTGGCACAGCTGTTGCTCATATCTTTCCAAGCACTGGTATTAACTACTTCTGGTGTGTGAATACTATTAATTAGTGATACTAAATTTATTTTTTATAAAGGAAATGAACAATGAAACAAATTCAAAAAGGCTTTACCCTAATCGAGTTAATGATCGTAGTTGCAATTATCGGTATTTTGGCTGCAGTGGCAATTCCGGCTTATCAAGATTACGTGGTGAAAGCAAAACTCTCTAAAGTTGTGAATGCCGTTGATTCAGTCAAATTAGCAGTCGCAAATTATTACCAAGAAAATGGTAGTTTCCCTGCTACAGCAAACTCATGGGCGTCTTTAGGGTTAGCTGCTGCTGGACCTACAGCTACTACTGAGGTCACGGGTTATGCTATGGCTACTACTGGCGCTCTCACGATGACACTAGGTACTGGTATAAAAGCTGTTGGTATCGATGGATTAACTTATATCCTTACTCCAAGTACAACTGCGCAGCAAACAGTGATGACTTGGGGTTGCACTGGCGGAACGGTCACTGATACTATTGCGAAAAAATACTTAGGTAATTGCCCATAATCTAGTAATATACATTGATACAATAGAAGCCCCTCTTAGGAGGGGTTTTCTTTTAATAAGGGTTTAACTTAATAAAGGTTTAACTAGCCATGTCATTTAAAAGCAAATTAATTCATTACTTGCGTGATCGACATCGCGGCATGATATTGGGCTTATTATTTGCAACGTGTTTAGTTTATATACCCTATATTAACAATGCGCTTTTTTTTGATGACCTGCCTTTTTTTAGTAATTCAGTTAGTAATTATACGGAGTTACCATCTCACTTTGAGTTACGTTGGCTTTCGTACGCGAGCCTAGGCTGGACTTGGAAATTATTTTCAGACATACCATTACCATTGCATCTTGGTAATTTATTACTGCATGCAGCCAATACTATATTAGTGTTTGTACTGTTGCAGCAGTTATGCAGTTTAGCTTTAAATAAAAACAACCAAGCTGCAGGCCAAACATTTACTTTGCCAGCATTTTTTACCAGCCAAGCTAACTGGGGTGCTTGGCTAGGCGCGCTGGCCTTTGCATGTCACCCCGTTGCTGTGTATGCAGTAGGTTATGTGATAGAGCGCAGTATCGTAATGGCAACTTTATTTACTTTAGCGATGCAGTTGGCCTATATGCACGGCCTTGTCAGTAGTAAAAAGCTTCAACAAGCTATTTGGCTTGCCCTTTCTGTATTATTTTACTTTTGTGCGGTTTTTTCTAAAGAACATAGCTTAATGGCACCTGCGGTGCTGGCAGCGATGACGCTATTATTTAAACCACTTGTACAAGCCAATTGGCGAGCACTAGCCGCGACATGGCTAGGTTTTGCATTTGTTGCGATATTGTTTGCATTAAAAATAAAAGGCATATTTGGCGTAGCTTACGAACATGATGCAGCCGCTTTATTTACGCAGCAAAGCATCGTCACTTCAGCGCAAAATTTACATTTTCTTAGCGCACTGACACAAGCGGGATTGTTTTTTAAGTACCTATTCTTATGGTTATTGCCAAATCCTGCATGGATGTCGATTGACATGCGCGAAACCTTTGCAAGTTCGGTGGGTGCATGGCAAAACTGGTTAAAAGCGGCTTGTTTTATTGCTTATGGTGCGTTTGCATTAAAGCTTTTGCTGCGCAGAGGTAAAACGGGATTGATTGGATTTGCACTACTTTACCCTTGGTTGATGTTTATTGTGGAATTTTCATCTGTGCGGGTGCAAGAGCCGTTTGTACTATATCGTAGCTATCTATGGGCACCTGGCTTGCTATTGCTAATTCCACTTGCGCTGGAGGCTTTGCCCCAACGCAAAACAGTGATAATTGCTTTTTCTGTAATGATATTGGCGCTGATTCCGCTCTCATGGAATCGTCTATGGGTGTTTGCAGATGGCTATCGCCTATGGAATGATGCGGCAGTTTTATTAAAAAATGATACTGTGCCAGGTGCAGCTAGAATTTTTTATAATCGCGGTCTTGCTGAGTTAAACAATAAAATGCCCAAAGAAGCCATTGTTGATTTTAAACGCGTGCTTGCAATTGACCCAAAAATTGAACAGGCATATGCAAACCTTGGTAGCGCTTATTTAAACACGGGCCAATTCGCATTGGGGCTAGCATCAATTAACCGCGCCATTGCAATTAACCCAGAAAACGGCCAAACTTACTTAGCAAAGGCTTTTGCTTTAAAGCATCTAAATAATAAAACCGAAGCGATGGAAGCCCTAAATAAAAGTTGCCAGCTCAAAAATGTTTCTGCTTGCTTAATTATTTCTATGAGTCAAAGAAAGTAGTTGATATTAACTAATGTAGCGATAACTAGTTATTGCTACGCGTTCCGCCTCTAACACCACCGCCTTTAACCCAAACTGCGCCAAAATAAATGCTGCGGCGCTACTACGGCGACCAGTTTGGCAATATACGATATATTCTTTAGTGTTATCTAATTGCTGAATATAACTGCGTAGTTCGTGTAAGGGCGCGTTAATTGCGCCTTCGATATGATGGTAACTGTACTCTGAAGCAAAGCGCACATCCAGCCACTCTGCCCCAGCCGCAACTTTTGCCTGCGCCTCTGCCATGCTCACCATGTTAACGATAGGCGCTTTAAGCAATTCGACAAAGTCTTGTTTCTTCAAACGTAGTAGTTGGCCATCCGTTTTCATTTTAACTGTGGCGTTACGTTTGGTGTCTGATGCCAAAGCTTCTTCACCAAAGCCTGCGCCACTAAAAATCTCTGCCAGCACGATTGGCGCTTGATTTGGGTCTTTTACCCGACTCACAATCGCAGTGCCCTTTTGTATCAAATAATAATAATCGCCCTCTTGTCCTTGCGTGACGATTGCTTGCCCTGCCACCACGTCAATTGGCTCCATACGCGCAAACATGGCTTCAATATTGGCTGCTGGCAACCTGCTAAATACGCCATTTTGCAATTTAAATGCGTTAAAACTGGCGGCATCTATTTGAAACTCACTTTTCGCAACTTTGGCTTGTTTGGTTTGTGCAGGCGGATAACCTGAGAGCTGATCCCACGTCATCATGATATCGAGCAGGTCTAAATCGATACGCACCACTTCAATTGGCGTTAGCGAAATAGTGTCTTTAATTTGCAGCCGGTTAGTATCCACTGGGTGCTTGGCGGCTGCGGTTCCAGCACGCAAAATTAGTTTATTGCCGTTTTGATAACGAATGCCCAAATCGCCACTGACCAAATAAAGGGCTTGGGTGTTATTTGCACTAATACGTGTTGGATCTAAATCTTTGCTGATTAGCTCGACAATGCACACTGCTGCAAGCTCTTCTAAGCGATTTGGCGAGAGTCTTGCTACTGGCTCGAATCTTGCCAAGGTAGATTTTGAAATGGATATGGGTTTGTTATTTTCAATCATAATTTTGGTTCTTCTTAGTTAGAAGTCAAAGCGCTGGTGATGACGCAGGGCACGGCAGTGGTGAGTCTTGGGATGTGCGGCAATTTCTTGCATAATGATGACATCTTCGCCTGGTTTAAGATGCGTAATATATATTTCTGCTTGGGCCGTAAAATTACCTAACTCTTCTGCAAGTGCATCAGGCCACAAGTGCTTTGAAAGCGCTGCCAGCGCTGCCTCGGCGTTACTAAATGCGGTTTCAATAATTAAATATTTTAAATTGCTTATTTTATTAACTACATGCCAAAAATCTTGGCCGCCAACAGTATCACCACTAAATGCGAGGCTATTTATGCCGCTATCAATTTGGTAACCTACTGCAGGCACTGCATGGTTTGCAGGCAATGCGGTGATTGTTTTATGGTTGATGCACACAGTGCCACCCACTGCAATTTCGCTATAAATTAAAAATGGCGTTTTTGGACTTGGAATTTGATTGAAATCTGGCCAAATTAGCCAATTAAAAATATGTTGTTTCAAAATATAAATCACTTCTGCAGTGGCGTACAATGTTACTGGTTGCGTGCGTAAGCCCATGACGGTATCTAGCAATAAAGGGATAAAAGCTATGTGGTCAAGATGCGAGTGAGTGATAAAAATATGGTCGATTTTAAGCAAAGCTTCAAGCGATAAATCGCTCACGCCAGTGCCAGCGTCTATCAGCACATCGTCATCTATGAGTAACGAAGTGGTACGCTTATCACCACCAATTCCGCCGCTACAACCAAGTACTTTTATCTGCATGTATGAATTTCTCTTTACTTTGTTTCGTAAGTAAATACGCCATCCCAATTTTTGCTTGGAGACGATTGCCTAAATTGCTTAATACGTGCCAAATACATGGCGTAGAGCGAAGATTTAGTATCATCTACCGCCATTTTTGCTAAATTTTTAAATTGCTTCTCAGCTAAATCCCAATCTTGCTGGCGATAACATTTAATCGCCTCGTGATACAAATTAAGTTCTTCAAACGTTTCAGTTGTTACTTGTTCAGCAATATCCAGTGGCTCATAAATGATCACTGGTTTGTCTTTGCCCTTTACCCGCACGATATCCAATTCTCGGTAAATCATATCGGGCGTTTGCTCTTTTACAAACTCACTTACAATAACATCCACTCCGTAAACCTTGGTTAAGCTCTCAATGCGTGATCCCAAATTAACGCTATCGCCCATCACGGTATACGCCATTCTAAAACTAGAACCCATGTTACCCACCACCATATTGCCAGTATTTAAGCCAAACCCTACTCTAATGACTGGCCAACCTTTAGCCGCAAACTTTTCGTTAATGCTTTTAATCGCCTTATTCATTTGCATGGTCGCATTTAGCGCATTTAGCGCATGATTTTTATCTTTTAGTGGCGCACCCCAAAATGCCATAACCGCATCACCCATGTATTTATCAATCGTCCCACGATTGTTGTGTATGATTTGCGTCATAGGCGTCAAAAATTCATTCATCATTTGCGACAACTGTTTTGGGTCTAAGCCTTCTGAAATATTGGTAAATCCTCTAATATCAGAAAACAAAACTGTCATCTCTCGGCTTTCACCCTTAAGATTAATTACCTCAGGATTTTTTGCCATTTCGTTCACCAATTCCGGCGGTACATATTGGCCGAAAAGTCCCGTCAATTGGCGCTTTCCTTGCGATTCTACAAAAAACCCATAACTCATATTCACCAAGTAAATTAAAGCTATCATCAATAGCGATGAAGCTATTGGTAGCACCAAGTTTGCATACTGCCAACTTGCGAAATTAGTAGCTATTACCGCAGCCAATACTGTCAACGTCATCAACGTTGCTTTTAAAGGATTAAGACTTGGTAATGTGAATGTAAGCAATAAACCTGCCAACAATAACAACATGAACTCTGCACCTTGCGTATAGGCTGGGCGCTCTTTAATATTGTTATCCAATATGCCTGAAATAATATTGGCGTGCACTTCAACCCCAGGATAATTACTTTGCACTGGCGTCGCGCGCAAATCCATTAACCCTGGCGCAGTGGTGCCCACAAGTACAATTTTGTTTTTTAGCACTTCTGGACGTATTTTATTATTAAGCACATCACTGGCAGAAATATATTTAAAACTACCTTGAACACCGCGATAGGGGATAAGCGTAGCCACTTCACCATCAACAGGAATGCGCTTCCCCGCCATTTCAAGCGCCTCTAGCCCAGCATAGTCTGTATCCACACCTACTGTTGCAAATTTAGCTTGCATCACCGGATTTTGCAAATAAACCCGCGCGACCGCAATCGCTAAGGAGTCGTAATAATTACCTTTATACTCAATCAACGTAGAAATCTTGCGGGTTATACCGTCGCCATCTGGCTCAGGATTAAAATGCCCTGCAGACATTGCGCTTTGCTGCAAAATATCCAGATTCGCGCCATAACCAGTGGCCTCACTAAAAGCAATTGGCTGATTTTCAAAACTCTCTGCTGAAAAGGTTTCAGTAGGCAATTGGCCAACATGATTAGTATCCCCATGAATTTGAAAATAATACCCCAACACCACTTTACGGTTTTTTAAACTATTGGCAAAAATTTGGTCATAATCCAGCGAGTTTTTTACAGTTTTTAGCGCATCTGCAAAACCAGTGTCATCTTTTAAATATTGTTGCTGTATCCACTCAAGATTCTTAAGTCCAGAACTATCATCTTTTTCTGCAAACACCACGTCAAAACCGAGCGTGTTAATTTCATAAGTCGAAAATAATTGATTGACCATTCTAGCCAATTTATCGCGTGACCACGGCCAGCGGCCTTGTTCTATCAGGCTTTTTTCATCAATGTCCACAATAACTATTCGATTATCAATGGTATTTGGCATAAGCAAATTTAATCGCAAGTCATAACTAAAATTTTCTAGTTTATGAACAAACCCCAGCGGTAGCACATTGCTTGCATGTAGCAACATGAGCACAACAATGGCTAAACTAAGCGCAAAACTAACGGCATGCTGTTTTAGGGACGCATAAAGCATGTTTAGAAATTTTATAAGTGGGGATAGGCGCATTGAAATATTAAATACTTCTTTAATTAATTGATTTTAATGTTATTTTTGCAATTTTAAACATAAGCATAACGCATAATTTGCTCAATGAATAGCGCGTTTTGTTATATGATTTGATAACTTCCAAAACCCACCGAAAGTCTTATGCTTGATACTATATACGATACACCCATTGAAATAAGCGCAAGCGCCGCGCCAACTGCCAGCGTGATTTGGCTACACGGTTTAGGCGCGGATGGTAACGATTTTGTGCCCGTGGTAAAAATGCTCAATTTGCCGCATGTGCGCTTTATTTTGCCGCACGCCGCCTACAAAAAAGTTACTGCGAATAATGGCTATGAAATGCGAGCTTGGTACGATGTTTTTGGCTTTACCGTTGGCAGCCGTGAAGATGAAACTGGCGTGCATGAAAGCCAAGCTTATATTGAATCACTAATAAGTAAAGAAGTTGCGCGCGGCATTCCTGCCAACCGTATCGTATTAGCAGGCTTTTCTCAAGGTGGCGCAGTAGCTTTACAAACGGGGCTGCGCCACAAGCAAGCATTGGCGGGCATTATGGCGTTATCGACATATTTGCCCTTAAAGACTAGTTTGGCGAAAGAAAAATCCAAAGAAAATCAGCATATTCCGATTTTTATGGCGCACGGCACATTTGATAATGTGATTGCTTTAAGCACCAACCGCCTGTCTTTTGAGGTCTTGCAGGCACAACATTACACCATTAACTGGCACGAGTACCCGATGGCGCATTCGGTGAATACGCAAGAAATTGAAGATATTCGCGAGTTTTTGCGCACTACTTTGCATTAATTCACATGATGGCATGATTTGACCGCATGAAAAATCCCGCAATTGGTCGAGTTTTGTTAAAATCATCGAAATTAAAATAAAGTCTTATTAAGTAAAACGATAAAATGACTAATAAATATCCAATAAACCAAGCTAAAACAATGCCTAGCTTTGAAGCCACCATTGCCGAGCTGGAAACAATTGTGAGCCAAATGGAATCAGGAAATTTGCCACTAGAACAATCCATCAACGCCTATAAACGCGGCGCAGAGTTATTGCAAATCTGCCAAAAATCTTTAGTAGATGCCGAACAACAAGTGCGCATACTAACCGATGGAAATAAACTAGCTGCATTTAACCCGAGCAATGAATAATCCTATGAGCGCACCAATGAATGAACAAGCATTAGACTTCAAAGCTTGGACTAACGATATGCAGGCACGCATGGAGCTGGCGTTAGATGCGCATTTGCCTACTGCAACGATTTCGCCTATGCGGCTACATGAAGCCATGCGTTACGCCACGCTAGGCGGCGGAAAACGTGTACGGGCTTTGCTGGCATATGCAGCAGGTGAGTTTTGCGGTGCTGAGCTAGAGAAAATTGACATTCCTGCTGCATCGGTAGAAATTATTCATGCGTTCTCCTTAGTGCACGATGATTTACCATGCATGGATGATGATGACTTACGTCGTGGCAAACCTACCACGCACAAGCAATATGGCGATGCCCTGGCTTTGCTGGTGGGCGATGCTTTGCAAAGCTTGGCGTTTCAGCTTATTTCACAAGAAAAATTACTTAAAAGCGCCACGCAAAAACTGCAAATGCTGCATATTTTGGCCTTAGCCAGTGGCTCGCGCGGCATGGCGGGTGGACAGGCTATTGATATCGAGAGTATTGGTATTCCGCTCACACGTGCTGAGCTAGAACACATGCACATTCAAAAAACGGGTGCACTGATTCGCGCAGCGGCTTTATTAGGTGCCTATAGCGCGGATGATCCAGAAGAAGAAAAAGTAAAAGCGGTTGATCACTTTGCTAAAGCGATTGGCCTAGCGTTTCAGGTGGTAGACGATATTTTAGACGCAGAAGCGGACACACAAACTTTGGGTAAAACTGCGGGTAAAGACAAGCTCAATAACAAATCCACTTATGTCACAATTTTAGGTTTATCGGCTGCGAAACAGCTGGCAAGCGAGCTGCATGCCAATGCCATGGCCGCGCTTTCGTTTTACGGCCGCGAGGCCGATTTACTGCGGCATTTAGCCAATTTTATTACGCAACGCAGCTTCTAAGTGATGCTTTAATATGACGGCATTACTTAATTCAATTAACTCGCCTGAAGATTTACGCAAACTCGACCGTGAAGAACTAGCAGCCCTAGCAGCAGAATTACGATCATTTTTAGTAGAAAGTGTGTCTAAAACAGGCGGACATTTGGCCTCAAATTTAGGTGTGGTCGAACTTACCATTGCCTTGCACTACGTGTTTAATACCCCAGACGACCGGCTTGTCTGGGACGTTGGCCACCAAACTTACCCGCATAAAATCCTTACTGGCCGACGTGAAGCAATGACCCATTTACGTAAACCTACTGGGATTGCGGGCTTTCCAAGGCGTGGTGAAAGCGCATACGATACCTTCGGCACTGGCCACTCTAGCACTTCCATCTCCGCCGCACTCGGCATGGCAATTGCTGCCAAACAAGCAGGCTTAGAGCGCCGTAGCGTGGCGATTATAGGCGATGGCGCGATGACGGCTGGTATGGCGTTTGAGGCGCTGAATAACGCTGGCGATATGAATGCGAATTTGCTCGTGATTCTTAACGACAACGACATGAGCATCTCAAATAATGTCGGTGCGCTCAACAATTATCTTGCGCGCTTATTATCTGGCCGCTTTTACGACAGCGTACGCCGCAGCGGTAAAAAAGTGTTAGAAATGATGCCACCTGTCAAAGAATTCGCCAAGCGCGCCGAAGAGCATGCCAAAGGCATGGTCACACCAGGCACGCTGTTTGAGGAGTTTGGTTTTAACTATATTGGGCCGATTGATGGCCACGATTTGCCTGTTTTGCTCGATACTTTAAGCAATATCCGCGAACTAAAAGGCATGCAGTTTTTACATATAGTGACACAAAAAGGCAAGGGTTTCGAGCCTGCAGAAGACGACCCCAATAAATATCACGGCGTGAGCAAATTTGACCCTAGCAATGGCGTTTCACATGCAACTTCTGCTGCAAAAACTTATACGCAAGTATTTGGTGATTGGTTGGTGGACATGGCTGATGCCGACAATAAACTTATCGGCATTACGCCGGCCATGTGCGATGGCTCTGGGCTAAATGCATTTGCCGAAAAATATCCCAGCCGCTATTTTGATGTGGGTATTGCCGAGCAGCACGCACTCACGTTCGCAGCTGGATTGGCTTGCGATGGTTTAAAACCTGTCGTCGCCATTTACAGCACGTTTTTACAACGCGCCTACGATCAATTGATTCACGATGTTGCCTTACAAAATTTGGATGTATTATTTGCCATCGACCGTGCTGGTCTCGTTGGTGCAGATGGCCCAACACATGCAGGCAGCTTTGATTTAAGTTATTTACGTTGCATCCCTAACATCGTGATTATGGCGCCAAGCGACGAAAATGAATGCCGCCAAATGCTGAGCACAGGTTACCTATACAATGGTGTGGCTGCGGTGCGCTACCCGCGAGGCGCTGGCACTGGAGCGCCAACGAATAGTTCGCTTGAAACGATACCGATTGGCAAAGGCGAAATCGTACGTACTTCCAAACTTAAAAAAGTTGCTATTTTGGCTTTTGGCAGCATGCTAACCCCTGCCCTGCAAGCCGCATCAATGCTAGATGCTACGGTAGCTAACATGCGTTTTGTAAAACCAATAGACGTTGATTTAATTAAAAAACTCACCAAAACACATAATTTAATTGTGACTATTGAAGAAAACGCACTGATGGGCGGTGCTGGCACGGCGGTGCTAGAAGCCATGCAATCGCTCAACTTGGTAAACCCAACATTATGCTTAGGTTTGCCCGATACCTTTATTGAGCACGGTGTGCATGAAACCATGTTGGCAGAATGTGGTCTAGATGCTGCGGGAATTGAAAAAGCAATTCAACTAAAATTGAAAGTCAGTTAGCTTTTTATTTTATTAAATTGGTAGCTTAAGTGGCTTGATTTAATTATTTTCAACCCAATCTTTACACTAGAAAAAATTGTTTACTCATGCGCGTATGCGAGTAAACTTTAACTTACATTAAATCGCGCCAAATTTATGGAAATCGCCCGAATTTATGAATCTACCTACTGAGCCCAAAAATACCCTGCAACAAGGCATCGAAGATGTACAAAACACGCCAGATATACGCCACTTAGACATTAACAAAGTGGGTATTAAATCAATTCGTCATCCCGTTATCGTGAAAGATAAAAGTGGTGGCGAACAGAGCACAGTAGCAGTATTTGATATGTATGTGCACCTGCCGCACAACTTTAAAGGCACACACATGTCCCGTTTTGTTGAGATTCTCAACATGAACGAACATGCGATTTCGATAGAATCATTCGAAACTATTTTGCGTGAAATGGTGAAGCGCCTTGAGGCAGATTCTGGTTATGTGGAAATGCGCTTCCCTTATTTCGTCAATAAATCTGCGCCCATTTCTGGCGTAAAAAGTTTATTGGATTACGATGTAACTTTTATCGGCGAAATTAAAAATGGCAAGTTCAATATCACGATTAAAGTGTTGGTTCCCGTTACTAGCCTTTGCCCATGCAGCAAAAAAATCTCTGAATACGGCGCACATAATCAACGTAGCCACGTCACGGTGACCGCGCTGATTAACGATTTTATTTGGATTGAAGACATTATCACTTTGGTCGAAAAACAAGCTTCATGCGAGTTGTATGGTTTGTTAAAACGCCCAGATGAAAAGTTTGTAACAGAGCGTGCCTATGACAACCCTAAATTTGTTGAAGACATGGTGCGCGACGTGGCTGCACAACTCAACGCAGAAAAACGCATTGACGCTTATATTGTGGAAAGTGAAAACTTTGAGAGCATTCACAACCACTCTGCCTATGCACTGATTGAAAACGATAAGCGCAAAAAATAAATTTTGGATAACCACATGAATCAAACTGTCAATCAGACTGAACCTGTTGCAACTAACCCAAGTTCACTGCGAAAAAAAGCTTCAATATTCCAAGTATTTAGAGCAGTATTATGGAGCATGCTTGGCGTGCGACAACAAAAGGGTTACGAGGATGACACCGCCAAAATCACACTAATACAAGCAGTCATAGCTGGTTTATTTGGCGGTCTAATGTTTGTTGCAACGGTGGCCACTTTGGTGATGCTCGCCATAAAATACATGGGCAAATAACCTTGATTGCGCATATTTTTTCTAAGGGTATTTCTAAAAGATAAATGATTAAAGGAACACTATGAACCAATCGGAATCTAGCCCAGCGCTGAGTACTTTAGGGTCAGCACAAAAACCTGCATCCACCTTAAAGCTCATTGCTATTGTTGCCTTAAGAATTTTAGGACTGCGCAAAAAGAATTTTAATGAAGATGATTTTGGGCGCTTAACTGGCATTCAAGTGGGTGTGGCTTGCATGCTAGCTTTGGTTGGATTCACGGTCATTATCGCCATGCTATCCATCCTTGCAGTAAAAACCATGAGCTAAAGTGCTTTATTAATTTTCAACTAATTTTTAAGAAAGTAGGTATAACATGTCTGTTGCAAAAGTGATTGAAATTATTTCCTCTAGTAAAAAAAGTTTTGAAGATGCCGTGGCACAAGGCGTGGCAAAAGCTGCAGATTCATTGCACGACATTACTGGCGCTTGGGTAAAAGAGCAAAGCGCGAAAGTGGTTAACGGTAAAGTGACAGAATTTCGGGTGAATTTAAAAGTGACATTCGTACTGAAAGATGCACCAAAGGCAGCTGCTAAAACTAAAAAGAAATAAGTAGCTGGGTTAAAATAAAAAGCGGACTTAATAGTCCGCTTTTTCAGTTTGATATTTTTGCTATCGGTATACCCATCGTTTACAAATTTGTGCGCTTTTTCTTAACTAAACATGCCTGCACGGCCGTGAGTTTGTGTTAATTGTAAGCCCAATGCTATCACAACAAACCCTGCCAGCGGAAACATGGCTGCCAATACAAAGGTAGTTTCACCCCCTAAAAATTGCAGCGCATAACCGCCAGCAAGCCCGCCAATTGTACCTCCCACGCCATAGGCCACACTGTTATAAATGGCTTGGCCACGTGCTTGATGCCGCCCATTAAAAAACTGCGTAATCACCTCGACCGATGCGGCGTGGAAGCTGCCAAACGTTGCCGCGTGCAAGCTCTGTGCAATGAGTAACAACACGATATTATCTACAGCAACGCCTATCAAACAAAAACGGATGACCGCCAAACCCAAGCTTACCAACATGATATTTTTTAAACTAAAGCGCGCCATAATTTTCGGCATCAGCATAAAAATCACAATCTCACACACCACACCCAGCGACCACAATAAACCAATAGTAGCTTTGCTATAGCCATGCTGCGCCAAATAAATAGAGTAAAAATTATATAATACGCCATGCGCTGTAACCATCAACGCGCAACCCACTAACAATGCAAGCACCGCGGGCTGTTTAATTACTTGCCAAATCGAGAAGTGATCATTTTCATGCGGCGCGATAACCGCCTCTGGCAGTTTAAAAGTGAGGGCAAATAACACAATCTGCACGCCCAACAAAAACCACAGCAAACTCTTGATGCCGTAAGCATCTATGGCAAACCCCAGTAAAACCGATGCCACAATAAAACCAAGCGAACCCCACATGCGGATGCGACTGTAATGGCCGTTGGTGGTGGCTAAATGTGCAAGCGTCAGTGATTCTGAAAGTGGTAACGTAGAGCTGGTAAACAAGCTTAATGCCGCCATTACACAAAAAAACCAAAAGAAACCATGCGCCCAAAACACCGCCGCAAAGCCACATAATCCAAGTAAAGCAGTGAGTTTTATCCACTTCACACGCTGCTTAGTATGGTCTGCCAACCAGCCCCACAAGTTTGGTGCGAATATGCGGCTGATTTGAAACAAAGACATGAGAATGCCAATATCGGCCGCCGAGAAATGCTCCGACTGCAAATACAAGCCCCAATAAGGCACAAACGCGCCTACAAAAAAATAGTAAATGA
>JANYCB010000145.1 GCA_025360485.1 Methylotenera sp.
CGTTAGTGGTTTGCTTGTAAATTGGAAGGCAATGTATCTACTGTCGAAAGAAAAACCAGAAAACCTTCACCCTCGTACTAAGCAACCTTGGGAGCGTTAAAGTGCAGCCTAACCCATCATTCAAGCGGGACGCTGCTACCGCAAGCCCCTTATGTCAAACGTTAACCTAATTCCACTTCCACCAAGCTTATTACCCCAGCAAACTCCCACCTATCGCCCAATCTTCCATTTTCACTTCTTCAAACACAATGTAGGTGTAACTAGGCGGTTTGTGCGCGTGCTTTTGCAGGGTTTCGGTGATTTCTTTGGCAATTTCCTTTTTCTGTTCTTTGCTAATACTTCCAGCAAGTTTAACGTTTACAAATGGCATGATAGTTTCCTTTCATAAAAAACTAGATTCTTCGGCTAATAAGTCGTCGCCTCAGAATGACGTAAGTTGTTGTTGAATATACGCAAACACAGTTTCAAACATCGATGCGGTTAAGCGTTTGGTTTGCGTGTTATAGCGGCTACAATGATAACTATCTACCAAAATTTGGCCATTGGGAAGGGCATGGCGTGTAGCGTGGCCAAATTTATAGTCTTTAATTTTTAGTCCAAATGCTTTTAACACCGCTAAGTGCGTGACATTCCCCAATGCAAGCATAACGCTATTTGACGTTAACTTCTGTAATTTTGCTTCTAAAAACTGGTTAGATGTCACTATCTCCGCGGGCAGCGGTTGGTTTTCCAGTGGCAAACAATGTCAAAAGAGATGCTCTGGGAGCTAATGTCCATGCGGCTTCTGGCCTTGCCTTAAAGTGTGCAAAATATCGCGCACCAAGTTTAAGGTAAACACTAATAGCAGCAAAGAAATAACCAAAGATAAAATCGGGTCAATCGGCATCCAACCCGTGAAATAAATAATCACACCGGCAGCCACCGCGGCAACAGAGCCCAGCAAATCACCCATCACATGCAAAAATGCCGCACGGTTATTCAAGGTTTCCGTATGGTGCTTGGCTTGGTGGTGCAATTGTTTTGCTACTATTAAATTCACAATCAAGCCCAAAGTTGCAATAATGGTAAGCCCTAAACCCTGCACTTGGTGCGGCGTTTTAAAGCGTGCAATGGCTTCAATCAACACGAATACAATCACCAGCAATAAAGAAAAAGCGTTAAAAATTGAAACTCCTATCTCCACATAACTCACGCCTGATTTGTGGCGTTGAACGTTTGATTTTTTTGATAACATGCCCGCCAACCAAGCCAACCCTAATGCCAACACATCGGAAAACATGTGCCCCGCATCGCTTAATAAGGCGAGGGAGCCGGTATACCAGCTGCCAACTGCCTCGACAATGGCAAAAGTAAAAATCAGTATAAATGGAATGAGGTAGTGATCATGGTCGTCGTGATCATCGTGCGTTACTTGGGTATTTTGAGCAGAATTATTCATAGGTGAAATGCTAACCGAAAACCCAACATTAAGTATGAAAGGCAACGAAAAATTTATTCAGCGACATTGTTGAAAGATATAATGGCAAGCTATGTTAAGTTACCGCCACGCCTTTCATGCAGGCAATCACGCCGATGTGCTTAAGCATTATGTGCTAAGTCTAGTGCTGGAATACATGAACCAAAAAGATAAATCTTATAGGGTTATTGATACGCATGCAGGGGCTGGCATGTATACACTAACGAGCGAGTATGCGCAAAAAAATGCCGAGTTTGAAACGGGAATTGCAAGGCTTTTTGCTGCGAAAAACTTACCAGAATCGCTGGCCAATTTTATAGAATCTATACAAAAATATAACCAAAACAATAACTTAGACTTTTACCCTGGCTCGCCCAAAATTGCGGAAGCTTTTTTACGCAAAGATGATAAATTACGATTATTTGAGCTGCATCCAAGCGATTGCAAAATACTGCTAGAAAACTTTGCTGGTAAAGGTAAACAAACCAAAATTGAACTGCAAGATGGTTTTAATGGCATCAAGGCTTGCTTACCGCCGCCTACCAAGCGCGCCGTAGTGCTAATTGACCCACCGTATGAGCTAAAAGAAGACTACCAACGCGTTATAGATTGCATCAAAGACAGCTTGAATCGCTTTGCGACTGGCACTTACATGGTGTGGTATCCATTGCTGCAGCGGCCAGAGCCAAGCGAGATGGTTGAAAAACTAAAAAGCTTAAATATGGATAACTGGTTAAATGTAAGTTTAAACGTGCAAGCGCCTAGCGACGAGGGCTTTGGTATGCATGGTAGTGGCTTGTTTTTGATTAACCCACCGTGGACATTACCAAAAATTTTAGAAGAATCGATGCCTATTTTAACTAAACTACTAGCAATGGATGAATCAGCAGGTTACCAAATCGACTACCAAATAAAATAACAAGTCTAACAAAGGTCACTTAAACTTTTAACGTGCGCCATCACACAGCGCCCTAGCGCATGCAAAGCGTATCCGCCTTCAAGCGCGGATACAATGCGATTATTAGCGTGGCGTTTAGCCACAGCTTTTAACGCTTCTGTCACCCAAAAATAGTCTTTTTCATGTAAAAGTAGGCCGCTCATATCATCTTCCCAGTGCGCATCGAACCCCGCTGAAATAAAGATTATTTGTGGCTGAAAACGTTCAAGCGCTGGTAGCCAATATTCTGTAATGGCTTCACGAAATTGTACGCTAGTACTGCCTGCGGCAAGTGGCACGTTAATAATATGGTCGTTACCACTATCTGCACCGCAATATGGGTAATATGGGTGTTGAAATGTCGAACACATCATCACCCGCGGGTCATCATGAAAAATATCTTCAGTGCCATCACCATGATGCACATCAAAATCTGCAATCGCTACACGCTGCAAGCCGTAGTGCTCAAGCACATATGCCGCAGCTACGGCCACATTATTAAAAATGCAGAATCCGGATGCACCTCCACGTTTGGCATGATGACCCGGTGGGCGAATATTACAAAAGGCATTTTGCACCTCGTTTGCCATGACTAAATCAACGCCTTTAACAACCGCACCAGTCGCGTATAAAGCTGCGTCTAAAGTATATGGATTCATTAAAGTATCGCCATCGAGGTCTATCAACCCTGATTCTGGAGACTGGCTAAACACCCACTCGATATATTCCTGAGTATGTGCCAAGGCTAATATATCTTTGCCGACCTTCGGCGCTTCGTAATGATTAAGAAAATCCCACAAACCGGAAGCAATCAGTTGGTCTTTAACTGCATAAATTCTTGCTGGACATTCAGGATGGTCTGGCCCCATGTCATGTTTGAGAAATTCCGGATGCGTGATGTAAGCGGTATGCATAAAATCACCTACAAATCTTTATGCACATTCTTGATGCTGCTATCTTCAGGATTCACCGTGGCAGTAAAACCCAATCGCTTCATCAGTTTTAACATATTGGCATTATTCTTTAACACTTCCCCTTCTATCTTTTTCAGGCCTTTGGTACGTGCAATATCCATCAATGCAGTGATTAACTTTTGGCCAAGCCCAGTACCACGCATGCTGTCAGCAACGACTAGCGCAAATTCGCAGCTTTCACCATCTGGGTTAATAGCATAGCGCGTCACACCCAATTCGATTTCTTTATCATTTTCAATTCTAACCGCAATAAGTGCCATTTCACGGCTGTAATCAATTTGTGTGAATCGTACTAACAGCGTTTCGCTGAGCTGCTCAACACTTTTCATAAATCTAAAATAGCGCGACTCTTCAGATAAATTTTTCACGAAATCTTGCACCAGCCATACGTCTTCTGGGCGTATTGGCCGTATTACCACATCGGTGCCATCTGCCAACTGCCAGCTACTTACCAAGTGCGTCGGATAAGGATATATGGCCATGTGTGCATAACAGTCAGGGCTTGGTGGACGCACCCCGATGATTATTCTAGCGTCCGCTGCTAATGCGCCATTCTCATCTAAAATAAGCGGATTAATGTCCATTTCCATCAGCATCGGTAGTTCGCAAACCATTTCAGATACGCGCAGCAATACTCTTTCAAGATCGCTCATATTCACAGGCGGCATATCACGGAAATGACCAAGCATTTTAGCGACATGCGTCCGTTGAATCAGATCTGTGACCAAGAAAGTATTCAGTGGCGGAAGTGCCACGGATCGGTCACCCACAATCTCCACAGTAGTGCCCCCCGCGCCGAATGTAATAATCGGCCCAAATACCGCATCATTGGTAACGCCTACCATTAACTCGCGTCCATTAGGTTTAACGATCATCGGCTGGATTGAAATGCCATTCACGTGCGCATTAGGCTGATGTAGCATCACACTTTCGATGATTTCATGATATGCAGTACGCACATCTTGCGCATTCACTAGATTTAACCGAACGCCTCCAACATCAGATTTATGCGTAATATCAGGTGAATTTATCTTCATAGCAACAGGAAAACCCAACTGTTGCGCAATCAATAAAGCCTCATTTGGTGAGCGCGCCACCATGGTTTGCGCCACAGGAATTCGAAAGGCTGACAACAATGCCTTAGATTCCATCTCGCCTAACACTTTGCGTTTTTCTTGCAATGCACCTTCGATAATCATGCGGGCACTTTCCACATCCGGCTCTAAATGATGTGCTAGCGGCCCTGGCATCTGCATCAAAAGTTTTTGGTTTTGATGATAGGCAGAAAGAAATGAGAAAACATCAACGGCTGATTCAGGATTTCGAAAACTAAGTTTTTTAGCGTGATTAAAGGCTGCGCGTGATTCTTCAACTTGCGCCTCACCCATCCAAGAAGTAAGCAATGGTTTTTTGTATTGATTTGATAGTGCGATAATTACGTTGGCCACTTCCAAAGGTTTAGTCATGGCCTGTGGCGTTAATATGGTCAGCACACCATCAACATTTGGGTCTTCCAAGCAGGCTTTAACAGCATGCTCATAACGGTCAGCTTGCGCATCACCAATAATATCTACAGGATTGCCATGCGACCATGTGGGTGGCAATACCTGATTGAGCGTTTTGATGGTGTTGTCAGACAAAGTCGCCATCACCAACCCTAAATCAAGCGCATAATCCGTGGCCATTACACCCGGGCCGCCACCGTTCGTTACAATGGCTAATCGATTGCCTGTCGGATCAAACCCGCATGAAAGCGCTTTTGCTGCAGAAAATAGCTGTGTCACCGTTTGCACTCGAACCACACCAGCACGGCGCACAGCAGCATCAAAAGCATCATCGGAACCGACAATAGAAGCCGTATGTGAGATAGCTGCCTGAGAGGCGGCAGCATGCCGCCCCACCTTCACCAATATTACGGGTTTGATGCGTGCAGCGGCACGCATCGAACTCATAAAACTACGTGCATTGTGAATGCCTTCTATATACAGCAAGATGCTATGCGTTTTCGTATCAGAAATTAGGTAATCGAGTATCTCGCCAAAATCCACATCGATTGAGGCACCCATAGATACCACACTAGAAAAACCGACATCATTTGATTTTGCCCAATCCAAAATTGCCGTACATAAAGCACCTGATTGTGAAATAAAAGCAATATTGCCTGCAATAGCGCTGCCTTTATTGAAAGTTGCATTCAGGCCAATGTCTGGACGCATTACCCCTAGGCAATTTGGTCCTATCAAACGAATGCCATATTCACGAGCCTTTTCTAAAACAGTCTGCTCTAGCATCTTACCTGCTTCGCCTGCCTCACCAAAGCCTGCCGTAATAATCACTGCAGCTTTCACACCATGTTTGCCACATTCATCAATAATGTCTGCAACTGTGCTGGGGGGGATGGCAATCACCGCCAATTCAACAGTTTCAGTTATTTGAGCAATTGATGTAAACGCTTTACAGCCTTGCACCTCTTGGTGATTTAGATTAATTGGATATAGCGCGCCATGGTAACCACTTCGTAACATGTTCTGAAATACGATTTGCCCAACCGAGTCTATGCGATCACTAGCGCCAAAAACAGCAACAGATTGTGGCGCAAATAATGGCTTGAGATGATGTTGACTCATGATTTCTCTAATTCTCTTTAAGCGATAGTTTATACATTAGTGCATTTACATTAGCGCAATTCAAGCATTTGAATGATAAATTTCGCACAAGTAAACCCATTTGTCCTGCATGTTTATTAATAGTAATTGTAACCCCTAGTTACCGCTGTTTACACATGAATATTAAAAATATCTTATATCTTATGTCTTATATAAGATATATATTGACAGATGTATTGCTGGAAGATTATTATTACCTTCTGGATGATAGTCAAAACCTTTATAAATAAATCATCCCTCACGTGCAAAGCAGCTAACACATTGAACTATATAAATAAAAGCTGACATCACACTTTTAATTGTATCAAGTACTTTTGGAGGAAGCAGCATGAGTGACGAGTCAAATGAAATTCGCGTTTTTCACCCTAACGAGAACACAGTAAAACAAGCAGCAGTATCAGGCATGGCAGCTTATGATGCACTTTGTGCTGAAGCAGAAAATGACTATGAAGGTTTTTGGGCAAAACTAGCGCGCGAATTATTGGTATGGCACAAGCCTTTTACTCAAACACTTGATGATAGCAAAGCCCCCTTCTATCGTTGGTTTGCGGATGGAGAGCTTAATGTTTCTTACAATTGCCTAGATCGACATTTGGCCAAGAATGGCGGTAAAACAGCCATCATATTTGAAGCTGATGATGGCACTTCTACCGCTGTCAGCTACCGCTCGCTCTACCATCAAGTATGCAAGTTCGCTAACGGGCTTAAATCATTAGGATTAAATACTGGCGACCGCGTAGTCATCTACATGCCTATGGGCGTTGAGGCTGTGGTTGCCATGCAAGCATGCGCCCGCCTTGGCTTAATACATTCAGTGGTATTTGGTGGCTTCTCTGCCAAGAGCCTAGTAGAACGTGTTCACGATGCAGCGGCGCGCGTCATTGTTACTTGCGACGGGCAATTTCGCGGTGGCAAACAAATGCCACTCAAAACAGCGGTGGATGAGGCGCTACAAGACCCGCTATGCAGTGGTGTAGAAAAAGTCGTTGTTTTCAAACGTACAGGTGGCGAAGTGTCTTGGAATGCATCACGCGAAATCTGGTGGGATGACCTCATCGCAAATCAACCAGATACTTGCGATCCAGTGTGGGTCAGTGCAGAGCATCCGCTGTTTTTACTCTATACATCAGGTTCTACAGGTAAGCCAAAAGGCGTGCAGCATTCATCTGGTGGTTATCTATTGCATGCGATGAACACCATGCGCTGGACTTTTGATATTAAAGACAATGATGTTTTCTGGTGCACCGCTGATGTAGGCTGGATTACTGGTCATAGCTATGTCGCTTACGGACCGTTAGCTATGGGTGCCACGCAGGTTGTATTTGAAGGAATCCCTACTTACCCTGATGCATCACGCTTCTGGAAAGTCATAGAGAAACATAAAGTCACTATTTTTTATACTGCACCTACTGCAATCAGGTCACTCATAAAACTTGGTGGCGATATGCCACGCCAGCATGATTTATCGAGCTTTCGCATTCTAGGCTCGGTAGGAGAGCCTATTAACCCTGAAGCTTGGATGTGGTACTACAATGAAGTAGGTGGCGGTCGCTGCCCTATTGTTGATACCTTCTGGCAAACTGAGACTGGCGGCCATGCCATTACACCTTTACCTGGCGTTACACCGCTCGTTCCTGGCTCTTGTACACTACCCTTCCCTGGCATGCAAATTACTGTGGTGGATGAAAGCGGTACAGAAGTGGATTGGGGTACTGGTGGCTTCTTGGTAATTAAAAAACCTTGGCCATCCATGATCCGTAATATTTGGAATGATCCTGAGCGTTATAAACAGTCTTACTTCCCTGAAGATTTGGGCGGCAAGCTTTATCTCGCGGGCGATGGCGCCATACGCGATAAAGAGACTGGTTACTTCACCATTATGGGGCGAATTGATGATGTATTGAATGTTTCTGGTCACCGCATGGGCACCATGGAGATTGAATCTGCTCTCGTTGCCAATCCATTAGTAGCCGAAGCTGCAGTCGTCGGCAAGCCTCACGACATAAAGGGCGAAGCGATTGTGGCCTACGTGGTATTAAAAGGTGAGCGGCCAGAAGGCGATGAGGCTAAGAAGATCGTGGCACAGCTTCGTGATTGGGTGGGTAAAGAGATTGGCCCTATCGCCAAGCCAGACGATATTCGCTTTGGCGACAACTTACCTAAGACGCGCTCTGGCAAAATCATGCGCCGTTTATTACGCTCATTAGCAAAAGGTGAAGAAATTACGGCAGATATTTCTACGTTGGAAAATCCAGGAATACTGGATCAGCTGAAACAAACAGTCGTATAAGCACCATCACACCTAGGTTTGAGACTATTTTTACAAAAATAATCATTTTATAGTTGACAAGTATTACTTTTGTATTACAATAGGCATACTTTAAATGTATTTATTGGAAAAATAATGGCTCTCAAACCGATTACCTTAAGATTAGATGAAGAAGAATACGATAAGCTCAAAGCGCATTTAGAAGCGTTTGGCGATCCGGATATTAACGTTGCTTACGTGGTTCGTTCATACATTCGCGATTTGAATAGATCGTTGCCATTCATGCTCAACTCAGGCTGGGATCTTAAAAATTATTTTGGCATGCTGGGGTCGTGGCTTAAACAATTTGGCGCGATGAAAGATGCCGACATGTTTAAGATGATGAGTAATCCATGGCAGATTTGGACTTCAGGTAATAATGAACAATCAACAGAAGATACTGGCACTACTGATAAAGCTAGAGAAGCGAATTAATAAGGAAACCCAACCATGATGACTGAACAGCAAATACGCATGATGATAGATATGTTTTCTAATCCGATGTTCAAGCAAGGTGCTAATGAATTTTTAAAAATAGCGCAACAGCAAGGTATGGAAGCGGCCAATAAATTGTGGGGCATTTCATCAGAAAGCCAAGCTTTCCCTGGCGTAGATAAAATGATGGAACGTATGGCTGAGTTTTACCAAACACTAGGTTTTGTAACACAAACCAAGTATGACGAGCTAATGAAGCAATACACTAGCCTAAAGGCAGAAAACCAATTGCTAAGCGATACAATACGAGAACTACAGCAACGTTTTATTGCTGAAAATAGCGCTAAAGCGCAACAAGCATGGCAAGAAGTCGTCGACAAGCAACTTGAAATGAGTCGCGAAGTCACTAAGAGTTTTTTTGATGTACTTAAGCAGTCTTCGCCTGAAAAAAGTAAGTAAGTTAGGGCGAATAATTTTAACTTTGAAAGGAACTAAAATGGAAAAGCAACTTGAATATTTTGACGTTTTAACCAATACACAGAAACAAGTTTTCAATAATTTACTCAATGCTCAAAAAGACTTGCGCATTCAGTGGATGGAAGCCATTGGTAAAACACATGCAGCATTTACTACTACTATTCCAGGTTTGCCAGAAACTCCGCAAACTAAAGAAGCGTTGAATCAATTTAACACATGGTTCAGCACTGTAGCTAGCAATTCACAAAGCGCTACTGAAGAAGCACTAAAAGTGCAAGAAAACTGCATCAGTGCTTATGAAAAGCAATTGGCAATCAGCCGTGAAGTTCTAAAAAGCTTCATTGACATTGCTAATCCTGCTAAAGCAAAAGCTAAGGCAGCCTAAGCCTAGCTATACCAGCATGCGCCAATTGCCAAATGGTGATTGGCGCAAGTTCTACACTAATAACAATTTTAAGCGCCTAGCTTACTCATTAAATGAGCTATTTGGCAAAACTGAAGAGGAACGACAGTGGAAAACCCTAGTGATTACTTAGACAGTTGGATGAAAACACAACAGCAGGCTTTTACCGCCTTGCGTGATCAGGCAGTACAGATGCAGTCGTACTTTCAAAATACTAGCGCAGCTACTGATAACCCTTTCACAAATTGGACTAAAACCGCATTTCAAGCATTCCCTATGGGTACTGATGCAAATTTGACCAAAGATACCTTCAGCAAAACACTATATGGTAATAATGCCATGCAAAAACTTTACGAGCTTTGGCAGCCTATGCTAAATGCTATTCATAACAAAACCATAGACCCAAATAGTTACGCAGATTTAGCAGACCCAGCCAAAATCAAACAGCTTTTTGAAAAGTTGTTTAGCTTTGATCTAGACGCCATGAGCCAACTGCAAAAACAGACCGCTCAATATGCCGATCTCTACCAGCAGTTCGGCAAGCCTTGGAATGAAGCCACCAAAACCCAGTCCAGCAATTTTATGCAGGGCAATTTCAAGCAACATGATTTTCAGCCAGAAGCATTAGTTCTGCAGATGCAAGCTGCATACTCAATGTTTGAAAACACCACAGGAAAAATATTCAGCACGCCAGCTGTGGGTAAAGACCGTGAAAAAATGGAGCTAATGTCTAAATGTGCTAAAGCCATGTCTAACTTTGCTGCAAGCAATATTGAATACCAACAAATGATGCAATTGACAGGCCAAGAAGCCATGCAGGCTGTGGTTAAAACGTTGGCAGAAAAAGTTGAAGCGGGCGAAAAGTTTGAAAAATTTGATGGGTTTTTTGCATTGTGGATTGATGTTAGCGAAAAGACTTTTAATAAACTGTTCCAAACCAAAGCATTCTCACAAAAGCGTAATGCAATGACGGAAGCTGGTTTCTATGCTCGCAAACTTTATAACGAAATTGTTGAAAATGAACTTGCGGGTTTTCCTATCGCGCGCCGTTCTGAAATGGATGAGGTTTATAAATTAGTCTACGATTTACGCAAACAAGTAAAAAGCATGGAATCGCAAATTCAAGAGTTAAAAACTTCAGCATCTAAAACTAAGGAATAACAGATATGAATAATCCATTCTCAAATATTGATGCAAAACTAACCATGAAGTATTTAGGCGAGTTCAACAGCAAGCTCATGAAAGGTGTTGAGTTGCTCACTGACATCGAAGAAATTGATGTTGGTACTGCGGCTAAGCAGTTAATCTATGAAGAAGATAAGCTAAAACTTTATCGCTATAAAGCAGAAACTGATAAAGCTTGTGGCGTACCAGTGTTGGTGGTTTACGCGCTCGTTAACCGCCCTTATATGTTGGATATTCAGCCAGACCGTAGCTTCATTCGCAACCTGCTCAAACTTGGACTAGATGTTTATATAATTGATTGGGGTTACCCAACGCAGTCTGACCGCTATTTAAGTATGGACGACTATATCAATGGCTATATTGATAACTGCGTAGAAGCTGTACGCAAAAGCGCTAAGAGCGAAAAAGTAAGCTTAATGGGCGTTTGCCAAGGCGGTACATTCTCGGCTATTTATTCAGCGCTACATCCAGAAAAAGTACAAAACTTGATTACGCTGGTTGCGCCGTTTGATTTCTCGACTAACGATGGACTGCTATTCAATTGGTCAAAAACAATGGATGTTGATGCATTGGTAGATGCTTATGGCGTAGTGCCGGGCAACATTCTGAATGATGGCTTTTTAATGTTAATGCCTTTCAACCTGAATATCAAAAAATACATTGATATGCTTGATGTAATGGAAGACAAAGAAAAGTTACTTAACTTCCTTCGCATGGAAAAATGGATTTTTGACAGCCCAGGCCAAGCGGGTGAATGCTTGCGCCAGTTTGTTAAAGACTGTTATCAAGGTAACAAATTAGTCAAAGGCAAGCTAAAGCTTGGTAATAAAACTGTAGATTTAGGCAAAATTACTATGCCTATATTGAATATCTATGCGTCTGCTGACCATTTAGTACCGCCTGCCGCCACCAAGCCTTTTAATGACTTAGTTGGCTCTGAAGATAAAACTTTGTATGAGTTCCAAGGCGGTCATATTGGCGTGTTTGTTGGCTCACGCTCACAAAAAGAATTAGCGCCAGCTATCTCTAAATGGTTGATACAACGTGATGCGCCTGCGCCAGTTAAGGCCACACAGGTTAAAGTTACGCCGAAACCAGCTGAACAGACACCTATTAAGGCTACCTTAATGCCTAAAGTAGCAGCAGCCAAACCTGCTGCTGTTAAAAAAGCAAATACAGCAAAAGCACCTAGTAACAAACCGACTAAATCTTAACAAGATTAGTAGATTTACAATAACAAAAAGCCCCACAAATTTGCGGGGCTTTTTGTTATTGTTTAGTCACCAATTAATTTGGTGACCTAGAAACTAACACATGTGCTGGCCGCCATTGATGGCAATGTTAGCACCAGTAATAAAAGCCGCATCTTCAGATGCTAGATAAGACACCAACTTTGCGATTTCTTCTGGCTTTCCTAAGCGACCAACAGGAATACCTGAAACGATTTGATCACGCACTTCTTGCTTGATTGCCATGACCATTTCAGTACCAATATAACCAGGTGAAATGGTGTTCACTGTAATACCCTTTGCGGCTGTTTCTTGCGCCAACGCTTTAGTAAAACCATGCATACCCGCTTTTGCGGCAGAGTAATTAGTCTGACCGAACTGACCTTTTTGTCCGTTGATAGAAGACATATTGATCACACGACCCCAACCCGCTTCCAGCATATCATCCACGACTTGACGCGTGACATTAAACACACTGTTCAGGTTAATGTTAAGGACATCCATCCAGTTTTCGAGTGGCATTTTTTTAAACATGCCGTCTTTGGTAATTCCTGCGTTATTAACTAATACACTCACAGCACCAACTTCTGTTTTGATTTTAGCCATCATCGCCACGCATGATTCATAATCGGATACGTCGCCCATGGCAATATGCATATCCCTGCCTGCAGCACGTTCAGCAGCTAACCAAGCTTGGGCTTTCTCTTCTTCTAGCGTAATGTAATTTGCCACCACCGTAAAACCATCTGCAGAAAGTTGCCTGCAAATACAGCTGCCGATGCCACCTGTGCCGCCTGTTACCAATGCAATACGTTTAGTCATGCTTCTCTCCTTGATTACAAATTCGTAATAAATACTTAAATATCAAAAAAATGGCTTATTTTTTGTCTTAGTCTTTTGTTTTATCTTTCAACGGCAAGTGCTACGCCCATGCCGCCACCGATACAAAGTGAAGTCAGGCCTTTTTTCGCATCACGACGTTGCATTTCATGCAGCAATGACACCAGCACGCGCGCACCACTTGCTCCTATCGGATGTCCAATGGCAATGGCGCCACCATTGACATTCACTTTAGCTGTATCCCAGCCGACGTCTTTATTGACTGCAATCGCTTGCGCTGCAAAAGCTTCATTGATTTCAAGCAAATCTAAATCATCTACAGCCCAACCTGCAATTTCCAGGCAACGTTTACTAGCAGAAATTGGGCCTATACCCATAATGCTAGGATCAATTCCAGTGGACGCATAAGACTTAATAGTAGCAAGCGGTTTCAACCCGAGCGCTTTGGCTTTGCTAGCAGACATTAACATCACCATGGCTGCGCCATCGTTGATACCAGAAGCGTTACCTGCCGTGACTGTACCTTCTTTATCGAATGCAGGACGTAAGCCTGCAAGCATTTCTAGCGTTGTACCATGACGTGGATATTCATCGGCATCAACGACTATGTCACCTTTTTTACTTTTGATGGTGTAAGCCACAATTTCATCGGCAAACTTGCTTGCTTTTTGTGCAGCCTCGGCCTTATTTTGTGAGGCGCAAGCAAACTCATCTTGCTCTTGGCGGCTGATGCCATATTTCTTGGCAACATTTTCTGCCGTCACGCCCATGTGATAATCGTTATAAACGTCCCAAAGACCATCAACAATCATACTGTCTATCAACTTGCCATCACCCATACGCAAGCCATTACGAGAACCATTCAGCACGTGTGGTGAAGTACTCATGCTTTCCTGCCCGCCCGCAATCACAATTTCAGCATCGCCGCTTTTAATCGCTTGCGCGCCTAACATTACCGCTTTTAGGCTAGAGCCACATACCATGTTAATCGTGATTGCAGGCACTTCTTTGGGTAAGCCCGCTTTAATTACAGATTGGCGCGCAGGGTTTTGGCCCACACCAGCCGTCAACACTTGACCTAAAATTACTTCATCAACCTGATCGCCCGCTACACCTGTAGATTCAAGCAAGCTACGTATGACTATTGCGCCTAAGTCTACTGCAGATACATTATTAAATGCGCCGCCAAACTTACCAACGGCAGTTCTCTTTGCTGCAACTATCACTACGCTTTCCATGATACTCTCCTTAGTTTTAACTATTTTGTTAAATTAAAGTGTAATTCTAAACTTTCAGAATATACACTATAACATCAAATTAATCTCTTATGTCATATATCTTATATAAGACATAAGTTGTACAATTGTAGGTTAAATCTATGTAAATTACAGGACTTTATAATTGAACTCCATCATCATGTATTTTTCTAGCTCAGCATTGTCATGCTGGCGTGTTGATGGCACAACCACAAGGTCTAAAGGCTACCCAAAACTTCTTTTTCACCTACCTACAGATAACTGAAGTAGGTATATTTATAGGGCATGCAATCAGTGTTGAAGTCTATAACTTAGTTGGCAAAACTGCCGTCTTGAATGAAGCGGACATCATGTTGATTGTATTGGGATTGATTGATGTAGTAATGATTTCAAATCTATCGATAATGGTCATTGTAGGCGGCTAAGAGACGTTTGTTTCTCGGCTAAACTTAGATGGTCCCTCAGATAACAAGAACAAATTTCGGCATTTAAACCTGCAAATTAAACTAGACTGCCAATCACATAGCCAATCACAATGCCCGTAATGAGCGCAATGGTCACCCCACGATAAGTAAGCACATCTTTAGAATAGCCGCGTTTGATGGCCACAAACGAAACCAAATAACCCACAGCATTTAGCAACCAGATGATAGAAAG
>JANYCB010000150.1 GCA_025360485.1 Methylotenera sp.
GCACCACTACTCGCTTCAATATCCCAAAGGTGCTCCCAGCCACCAGAGCTGTAATCAACCACAGTTAATTGATCTGCGCGTTTCCATTTTAAAATCCATGCATGCACCCACTCATAATCACTTGAGTCTTCATGATGCAACACAAAAATAGTAATCCGCTTTAGATTGTTCATATTTTTTAATTAAACCGCATACGTGGGTCAGCAAATTTGTATAGAACATCGGTAAACAAATTCACCAGCACGTAGCTGAGCGCCACTACCAATACACAGGCTTGCGTCACTGGGTAATCACGCTTTTCGATGCTTTCCACTAGCAAGCGCCCTATGCCATCCCAGCTAAAAATCGTCTCAGTAATCACCGTGCCAGCCAGCAGACTGCCCATCTGCAAACCAACAATAGTGATAATAGGCAACAGCGCCGCACGCAAAGCGTGGCGAATAATGACCGTTTTTTCGCTTAAGCCTTTGGCGCGCGCCGTGCGAATAAAATCCTCATTTAGCACCTCAAGCAAACTCGTTCGCGTCATACGCGTGAGTATCGCGCTTAAGCCAAACCCTAATGCAATAGCTGGCAAAATAATCGAAGTGCGCGACTCCATACCACTGACAGGCAACCAACCCAGCCATACCGCGAAAACCAGCATCAGCATTGGCCCTAACCAAAATGCTGGCATGGCAGAAAATCGCACCGACACTATCGTCACTACAAAATCTTGCCAATGATTGGCCTTAAGCGCCGCATAAATGCCGAGCGGAATGCCGATGCTCAACCCGATTAACAGCGCTAAAAATGCGAGTTTAAGCGTGGCTGGATAACGCGTTTTGATGAGCTCGATAATCGGCTGTTTGCTGTGAATCGAGTTACCAAAATCGCCATGCGCCAGCTTGCCTAAATAATTGCCAAATTGGCTTATCAGCGGCTGATTTAGCCCCAAATCGGCGCGTAAAGCTTCACGGTCTGCCGTGCTCGCCGATTCACCCAGCATGACTTCTACCGGGTCGCCGGGCACAAGATGAATCAACAAAAAAGTGAGTAAAAGTACGCCAAAAACAACCGTGACGAGACTTAAAAAGCGACTAACCATTATGAATAAATACGCGTGTACCGACTGGCACCGCATCAAATAGCGCAATCACATCGGCGTTGCGCATACGCACACAGCCGTGCGAGCCAACTTTGCTCATATCGGTTAAATCGGAGGTGCCGTGAATGTAAATATAACGCTGCATAGTATCGACATTGCCAAGGCGATTTTTGCCGACTTCCTTGCCGGAAAGCCACAAAATCCGTGTCAAAATCCAATCACGCTCAGGTGATTGCGCCATCAATTCTGGCGTGCAAACTTCACCGGTTGGTCGTCTTCCCACAAGCACAGTATTCGGCATATAGTCCGTACCAATCTTAGCGCGAATGATATGCACACCCACCGGTGTGCAACCGCTGTCTTTCTCGCAACCCGCGCCATTGGCTGCGGTAGAAACGCGATATCTGGCCATCACGCCACCATCATCGTCAAAAAGCGTGAGCGTTTGTTGCTTGATAGAAATTTCAATCCGCATTACTAACTTTTCACCTTACTCGCTATTGACTGCAAACCTTCCTTTAGCACCTCGCTCCAACCTTTTTCATCAATTATTCCCGCTAGTGGATGGGCATCTTTTGCTGAGTCCTTCGTCAACAGTCTTAACGGATTATCGCCAAAGTTAGTGATTGCCAAATCTAATAATTTTTCTGCTAACTCTGGACTCACTTCCGCCGCTTGTTTTCTATATCCATCTAAAGCAAGTGCTGTTGCGACTTTAAACGCATAATCTTCCCTTAATCTACCCAACTGACTAAACTTTAATGCTGAGAACCATGCAAGCCAAACAAAAGGTAGGCTTACTGGGATGAATTTAAGAGAATTAATCAACTTAGTATAATTATCAACACTAGCATTGATAGATGAGTTTGTTGGGTCTTGAGAAATAATAAAGTGATAACCTATCCCAACAACTCCCATAAGAGATGCTAAAAACAGAACAAACCAACCTATTCTCGGCCATACATATCCCTTTTCTTTATCTTGAAACGAAACTGCCAAACCTGCTCTAGATGCAAAATCAAGTCTTTTTAAAGCTTCTTGAAACACCTCATTCGACTTACTAAGCAATTCTTTGCCTTGTGCTTCGTACCCCGGAATAGAAGCTGAAATATTTGAAATTGATTTTAAATATTTCTCAGCTTCACCTTTTGAATTTTCAATTGACTCTCGATGTGCTCCTGCTACAGACGCATCTGCCTCTGCCGAAGCTTTTATTGTTTTTATATTTTCTGCGGAAACTAAAACCTCATCCAGTAAAGTTTTTTTCTCTATTAAATCATTCAACTCTGACTTTAGCTGATTAACTTGCTTCAAAAGGTTCGCATGTTCATTAGCCAACTTAGCAACGAGCTTAGGACTTAATTCTTTCTCTGACAAATAACCGTATGCGCTGAACTGACTAGCAATGACATTTAAATGAGAAAAAATGTTAGAAACTACAGAAGGAGAAGAATTCAGGCTTTGTATCCAAGCCAGCATTGGAGAGGTCCAACTAGGGAGGTTGACCACTAAAACATTTGTAAGAAAAGGGTTGTCATCTATATCCAAATTTTTTAATTGCTTAATAATCAATTCAAAAGCTTTCGAGAGCCCCTTCTTGGTTATCCCTGGCGCGCCATGTTGAGCAAAATCTTCTATTGGAGATGTTATTGCATATGCATCCCAAGCGATCTGACATTGTACCAAAACTTGAATCTGTTCATTTATAAAAGCTTTTGACATCTTCCGCCCCTCCCTATTTATTAATGTTTTTAGTTATTGTAGCTAAATCATCCCAGTTACCGTCAGGTTTAGGCGAATAATGACTGACATTTTTTTGCATGGCAGCAAATTGCCCTTCATACCATAATGGAATGTAGGGCAATTGCTGATGAATACGTGTTGTTGCAGCTGGCCATTCCTCATTTATGAGCAATTTATCTAACTCGGCATCCGCATAACGTCCGCGATTAAAACCTATGGGTGGAAAACTTTGTGAACCAAAGGCTTTGGCATAGATTTCCGGCGTTTTTATACCGACCCAAGTAAGCCCGAACAACTGAAAATTGCCTTGTTTTACATCTTCAAAAAACGTGCCCCAATCTAGACTACGGATTTCCAAATCAATGCCCGCTGGCTGCATTTGTGCCTGTAATATGGTGGCAAAGCGCACGCGCTGGGCATCTGTGCTGGTTTTATAAACCAATTTAAGCGGCAGCTTAATGCCAGCCTCATTCAGCAAAGCTCGCGCCAATACCGGGTTATAGGCGTATGGTTCCAAATTACTATTACCTGCGTAATGTTCTGGCGGTAAAATCGCACCAGCAATACGTGATTTTTTTACCATCACCTTATCGATAATCGCTTGACGGTCTATCGCATGTGCAATGGCTTGCCTTACTTTTAAATTGTTCAAAAGCGGGTCTTGCATGTTCAAACCGAGATATGAAAAATTAGCACCAATGCTAGTTTTGACGTTAATTTCGGGTTTTGATTGCAGATATTTCACCAGTTCTGGCGGCAAATCACCTTGAATTAAATCAGCTTCCCCTCGCAACAATTTAAGCACACGTACAGTTGGGTCTTTCACTTCTTGAAAGCTAATAATTTGGTCATCTTTAGTACGTTGTAGCGTGAGCTTATTTTGCCAAGATACGAATTTTAATGCGCCATTACCAACTGGATTGTGTGAAAAGTCATGACCTTGCTGAATTAAATCTTTAGGCAAAATGCCAATAATCAATTTAGCTGGAAAGTGCTTATCTGCTTGCTTTAGGCTAAATATAATCTCGTTTTTGCCTTCAACTTCAATCGCTTTAATATTGGCAAATTCTGCAGCATGTGGCGAATCTTTCAATGCCAGCAACGAATCATAAGTCGCTTTTACATCTTGCGCAGTAAGCGGAGTTTGATTATGAAATGGGGCGAGATTTTTATTTAAAGTAAATCGATATTCGGTATCACTCACCACCTGCCAGAAGACCAATATTGGCGCGGGGTTTGAAGCAGAATCAAAATCCACCAAAGGTTGATAAATCAGCCGATTTACTCGCTCTGATGCAGCATCAGTGGCATAGCGCGGATCTAAATTCAGTGGCGCCTGCGCAATGGCGAAACGAATTTCATCCTGATGAGCATTGGGCTTGCAAGCAATTAAACATAGGGCGCATAGTGATAAAAAAAGCCATTTCATGTCATCAGTTTACCCGAATTATTTACCCAGCAAACGCACTAGACTCTACAAAATTACCCAATCACCGTTTCAACTATGTTTTAATACTGCTTCGAAAATTATTTTAATGGGGAGAGTTGCAATGAATGGAATTATTCAACTAGCAGGTCGCATTATGATGGCACTGATTTTTATTTTGGCAGGCGTAGGTAAAATTACAGACCCAGCTGGCACTGTCGGCTTTATGCAATCGGTAGGATTGCCAGGTGAGTTGTTGTGGCCGACCATTGCGCTAGAAGTATTAGGCGGCTTGGCCTTAGCTGTAGGCTTTAAAACGCGCTATGCTGCGTTTGCATTGGCTGGATTTTCCGTAATAGCAGCATTCATTTTTCACCGTAGCTTTGCAGACCAAATGCAGATGATTATGTTCTTAAAAAACATTGCCATGGCAGGTGGTCTATTGTTACTGGCAACCAGCGCCCGCACTGCATTTAGCCTAGATAAGTCTTAGGGTAATTCAAATAAAGCAATAGACTCCACATGCGCGGTATGCGGGAACATATTAATCACCCCCGCTGCCGCTAACTTATAGCCTTTTTCGTGCACCAACACACCGGCATCGCGCGCTAGTGTGGCTGGGTTGCACGACACATATACAATGCGCTGTGGGCTATTACTTTCATCTAAAGATTTAATTAATTCAAACGCCCCATCACGCGGTGGATCGACCAGCCATTTATCGAATTTACCTAATTCGGTGAGGGATTCTGGCGTCATTTTGAACAAATCAGCCACGCTAAATTTTACGTTGTTAATTTCATTTAAAGTCGCACTTTCATTCGCGCGATCCACCAAATTAGCTAATCCCTCTAATCCCAACACCTGTGCGCCGCTTCGGGCGATTGGTAAAGTAAAATTGCCAATGCCACAGAAAAAATCAGCAATATTTTCACCTTGTTTTGGCGCAAGTAATTGCATGGCGCGGCGTATCATCACTTGGTTGATTTGCGGATTCACTTGGGTAAATTCATTAGGTTTAAATGGATAATTCAACCCAAATTCAGGCAGGCTGTAAGCCAATGCTGGAGCGGCTTCTGGCCAAAACGGTTTTATCGTGTCTGGGCCTTTAGTTTGCGTCCAAATTTGTACTTGGTGCGCGTCGGCAAAAGCTTTCAGTAATATTCCGTCATTCGTATTGAGTGCATCCATAATACGCAAAATCAGTACGATTACTGGCTTGTTTTCAACAGCTTCACCGACGGCCAGCTCAATTTGCGGCAGCTTATCACGAATGCTCAGCTGAATAATCATTTCTTGCAAAGGTGCAATCAACGCAGAAACGGCTGGCGTCAATACTTCGCATGAGTTCATGTCTGCCACATAGCGCGTGGCTTTTTCGCTAAATCCGACTAAAACTCTTTGTTTTTTCTCTACATATTTCACGCTCAAACGCGCTTTATGGCGGTAACCCCAAGTCGGGCCGTACAGCGGTGGCAACATATTTTCTGGCTTCACTTTGCCGATGTGCCACAAATCATTTTCCAGCAAACGCTGCTTAGCCGCCACTTGTGCATTCGCATCCATATGTTGCAGCTTACAGCCGCCACACAAGCCAAAGTGCGGGCATTTTGGCGCTACGCGCTGATTCGATTGTTTTAACACTTCCACCAGATTCGCCACTTCATAGCTTGGTTTAATGCGGTGCGATTGAAACGTCACTTTTTCATTTGGCAATGCGCCATCAATAAAAATAGTTTTGCCATCCACATGCGCTACGCCCCGTCCTTCTTGGTCTAGCGATTCGATAGTGGCGGTTAAAATTGGGTTTAGGGCTGGGCTTTGATGTGACTTATTACGGTTTCTTCTCATAGCCAGTATTTTAACCGAGTGGTCGCATTAGAGGAAATCTCATGTTTTTGCTAAACTATGATTAACTATAGCTAAATTTGCAATTTCCTTAAGAAAGTAGAGCTCGAAGTGATTACCACAACTAATAAACTCGCCCTTTTTTTGGCATTTATTTTTATTAGCAATACCGCATTTTCTGAACAACCCAAAAAAATGCTCAGCCCAAAAAACGCAATGCCGTATATGACTGGTGGCATTGGTGAGGAGGATGTGGCGGTAATGCGCAGCCATGCCAAGCAATATACGCTCAATTTTTTGTTTTCTGAAGGCACAAGCGGCCGCTCAGTGACTGATGTCAACGTGAATATTTACAACGAGCAAAGCGAAAGCGTATTCAGAATTGTTGGTTCAAAACCAATGCTTTACGTGAATTTACCCGCAGGCACTTACACCATTTTAGCCAACAATGCGGGCCAAAAATTGCGCCATAAATTCACTGTTGAAGACAATGTGAATCAACGCATTATCTTAAACTGGAAAGACACGTTGATTGAAGAAGATATGCCGTTAGATGCTGATGGTAACTAGCTTTAAGTTTTCCAAGCGGCTAAAAACTCCGCCCAATGTTCGCCTGAATAGCTGCTTAAAGTCTCGCGCACCAGCTAAATCTCGGCCTCATAAGCAGCTGGTGTTAAATGTCCGCGCATCAGCTGAAAGCGCAAAAACACCAAATGCGTGTTGGCAACGTCGGTCTCGCAATAATTGCGAATCGACTCAATTTCACCATTTTTAAAAGCATCCCATACTTTGCTGCCATCCATGCCCAGCTTGCCAGGGAAGCCGCAAAGCTGTGCAATATCATCCAAAGGCGCATTGGCGCGCGGGTTAAACATGGCCAACACATCCATCAAATCCAAATGTCGCATGTGGTAGCGGCTGATGTAATTATTCCATTTAAAATCTTTGTCATCCTCGCCTAAATCCCAATATCTAGGCGCTTGCACCTTATTAATCATGGCGCGGTAATGCAGCACAGGCAAATCAAAGCCGCCTCCGTTCCATGAGACTATTTGTGGTATGTATTTCTCGATGCCGTCAAAAAAGCGTTGAATAATCTCCGCTTCAGACGAATTGGTGTCACCCAGCGTCCACACTTTAAAATTGCTGCCTTCGCGCAAGGCGCATGAAATGGCGCAGATTTTGTGTTGCTGCAAAGGCAAAAAGTCGCTGCCATTATGTTGGCGACGCAGGTGAAAAGCGATGTTTGCAACATCTTCATCAGTCGCAGCAGCAGGCACGTCCTGCAAGGCGCGCAGACCATGTATATCAGGGATGGTTTCGATGTCAAAAACGAGGGTCGGTGTCATGCGCTAAGCATACACGATACGGTATTACGTGGGTAGTAGTGATGCCTTACGCAGGTTGGGCAATCGCCAATACTTGATTTATAACCTTGCCCTCAGTCATTTGCATGGTCTCTTCTTCTGCCTTGTGGATGAGTACAGGCATCAACATCTCATTACCATCAAATACAATAATGGCATGGCGTATCGGGTCATTTCCATTAAGCGGTGTAAATTTACCAATTCCGTATTTTGAGTTTCGAATCACTTGCCATGCGCCTCTAGGTTCGGCGTATTCTGGCTTAGAGAAATGATACCCAATGTCTTCTGTTGTCATACTTTGCAGTGAGTAGCCGGTATTTTCTGCCATAATTCTCCAGCAGATTTCATCCTCTCTACTAGTGTTTTGTAGCTGGTAGAGATACCAGTCATCTTCATAC